>CALGIB010000903.1 GCA_937915955.1 uncultured Pseudomonadota bacterium | reverse complement strand
TCGGTGAAGAAGCCCTTGCGCGCCGTCTGCACCAGCAGCGTGCTGGTCTTCGGGCCCGTGGGGATGATCTGCGCGCCCCAACCGACGTCCATCGTCATCTTGCCCGGCAGGCTCTGCGTCCACTCGAGCTCCATGTGCAGGAGCAGGTCGTCGAGCGCCTTCACGAAGGCCTTGGCGACCGCGTCGTCCTCCTGCACCTCGTGGGCCTCCCAGGCCTTGGACAGGATCTGGGGGCGCAGCGAGACGGTGGCCGGCGCGCCCACCGGCAGCTCCATACGGAACTCGCAGGGGAAGGCGTTGGCGCGGCTGTACTGCTGCAGCATCGCGATCGGGCCGCCGTGGTGCTGGATGCCGGCCTGCAGGATGTGATCGACGCGCAGCTTGCCGCCCCAGAGCTTCATCGACTCCTTGGCGGCCTCGCCGGCGGAGACCTCCTCGCCGACCTTCAGGATGCTGATGGCGGCTGGCGGGAGCGTCAGCTCCTCGAGCTCGGCGTTCAGCAGGCTGACCTGGCCGCCGACGATCTTCTTGCTGTCGAAGAAGGCCTGCGCGGCCATGGATCCGATGATGCTCACGTCACTCTCCCTGTTCGGATTGGCGCCCTGGGGCGCGCAGTATCCAACGAGAAAAGGCCCGCATCGCGGGCCTTTCGTCAAACCGGGGTGGCCCCGTTCGACTCAGACGGCGTCGTCGCCGATCGCCTCGACGGGACAGTTCTCGGCAGCCTCGTAGCACTGCTCGAGCTCTTCATCGTCCTCGGGCTGCTTGTAGCAGATGTCGTGATCCTCGTCGTCGCTCATGCGGAAGTTGTTCGGAGCTGCGTCCGAGCACACCGAGCAGAGGATGCACTCCTTGTCGACATAGAAGCTGACGGTCTTGCCGTCGATGGTGGCGGTGCCACCGATGTTGTCTTCCCAGATGTTCTCGGGATCGGCCACAGTTGCCTCCTCAGGTGTCCGGCGGGCCTGCTCACTATCGCGCGGAGACCACCGCGCAAGCGCGCGGTTAGCTTAGGGCATGGCCATCCTCAAGGTTGCCCGGATGGGTCACCCCATCCTTCGGCGCATCGCCGACCCCATCCCGGTCGAGCTCATCCGCAGCGCGCCCGTTCAGGCGCTGATCCACGACATGTTCGAGACCCTGCAGGAGTACGACGGCGCTGGCCTCGCGGCCCCTCAGGTGCACCAGTCCGTCCGCATCGTGATGCTCGAGATCGGCGATGAACTGCAGGTCCTGATCAACCCGGTGATCACAGCACTCACCGAGGATCTGGTCCGCACCTACGAGGGCTGCCTGTCCGTGCCCGGCTTCCGAGGCGCTGTGGATCGCTGCTTCCGGGTGCGCCTGCAGGGCTTCGATGAACAGGGCGAACCCATCGACCGGGAGCTCGAGGACTACGACGCCGTCGTGGTGCAGCACGAGTGCGATCACCTCGACGGCGTGCTCTACGTGGACAGGGCCGATCCGCGCACTCTGGCCTTCCTCGAGGAGTACCGACGTTGGGGGCCTCTGGACGAGGTCTTCGAGGCCATGGCCGAGCACGAAGCGGATGAGGAGGAGGAGTAGATGGGCATCCTGAGTTGGCTGTTTCCCTCGCACGAGGACCGGATGGACAAGGCCGAGCAGCTCCTGGGCGGTCGGGCCTTCGGCCAGGCGCGGCTCGAGCTGATGGGGCTGGAGGGGGAGCGCGCCGAGGCGCTGCGGGCACAGGCGCACGAGGGGCTCAAGCAGGCCAACATCCGCGAGGCCCTGGGGCTGGCCACCGCGGGCCGCTTCGACGCCGCCCAGGAGCACATCCAGCTCGCTGAGCAGTTCTCCGAGCGGGGCGATCACGAGCTGCGGGGTGCGCGCCGCCGCCTGCGCGAGATCCGGCAGGAGCAGCGGGACGAGGCCAAGGCCGCGCGGCCCGGTCCCCATGACTCGGGCCCGCTGGGCAGCAACCCGGCGCTCGCTGGGGGCTGGCAGGTCCCGGGCGAGGGCGGCGCCATGGCCGGCGCGGTCGAGGGCGGGGATCCGATCTTCAGCCTGCCGCCCAGCGATCCCCGGGTCCGCTACGCCCTGCTGCTGGAGCAGTACCCCGATGACCTGCGCGGCCGCTTCGTGGGCCTGGGTGCGGACTTCGCCACCGCCGTGCTGGCGGTCGAGGACGGTCAGGGCGCCCACGCCGTCGACGTGCTGGGCCCCTTCGTCGAGCGAGACGAGGCCGCCTGCTTCGAGCGCGCGCGGGCCGCGGGCCTGGCCGGTCGACACGCGCTGGTCGTCCAGGACCTGAGCCGCTTCGCCGCCGCCTTCGGGCACCGCCAGGTCGGTCAGCAGCACACCGCGCTCATGATGGCCAGCGCGATGGCGCAGCAGGGTGACGCCGCCGGGGCGCTCGCGCTGGTCGAGGCCCAGCTCGCCGACGAGCCCAAGAACGCGTCGCTGCTGGTGAACCGGGCCATGCTGCTGGAGGCCACAGGCCGCTTCGCCGAGGCCGACGAGCTCGCCCGCCAGACCATCAAGACGCACTCGCGGCAGATGGTCCTGTACAAGCTGATGGCCCGCTGCCGCCTGCGCGCCGGCAAGCGCGTCGAGGCCATGCAGGCGCTGGAGGCGGGGCTGACCACGAACTGCACCAGCGGCAAGTGCGGCAGCCTGCCCTTCGACGTCGAGGCCGGCCGTCAGCTCGCGCAGCTCTACCTCGAGGATCGGCTGGAGCCGGCGCGGGCCTCGGAGCTCATCGGTCGCATTCACCAGCGGCTGGAGCAGCCCAGCTGGTTCGAGGCCTACCTCGAGGCGCTGGTCGCCCGGAACAACGAGCACCCGGAGATGCTGGGCATGGTGAAGGCCCTGTCTGTGGGCGTCAGCCCCAATGAGCGTCGCGCCCAGCTGCTGGCGCGGTCCTTTCCCGGTGCGACGCCTCAGCTCTCCGGGTGACACCCCGAGGTCGTCGCCGTCTTTGATCTCGGCCGCGAAGGCTGCCGCCTACCCGTCCTGCTTCAGCTCCTCGAAGAGCTGCACGCTGGACCGCTTGCGCATGCACTCGCGCTCCAGGAAGCGCTTCACGAAGGCCCAGCGCTCCGGACCGTGGATGCCCAGGTCCCCGCGCGGGCGGCGGCGCTGGGTCATCGTGTAGAGGCAGACGCTGGCCGCGGCGCTCACGTTGAGCGACTGGGTCACCCCGGTCATCGGCATGGTCACCACGCCGTCGGCCAGCTCGCGTGCGCGCTCGCTCACGCCGGTCAGCTCGGTGCCGAAGAGCACCGCGACAGGGCCGTCCACCGGCACCTCCTCGGGGCTGAGCGCGCCGTGGGCGAAGTCGGCCACGTAGATGCGGTAGCCGCGCCCTCGCAGGGCCGCGAAGCAGACGTCCGGGCTCTCGTGCAGGCTCAGCTCCAGCCAGCGCTCGGCGCCCTTGGCGGAGCCGACGCTGGGCCGGAAGGTGTTCGTGATCAAGTGGGCCTCGTGCAGCCCGAAGGCCTCGGCCGAGCGCAGGATCGCCGAGACGTTGTGCCGCCTTCGGACGGCCTCGAGCAGCACTGTCATGTCGGGGATGCGTCGGTCCAGCAGGTCCAGACAGAGCTCGATGCGGCGGTCGGCCGCGTCTCGGGCCAGCGGTCGGAGCTCGGGCGGCAGACGATCTCGGGGGTCCATGCGGGCGCGGGTATCGCCTGGGCCGGATAGCCACCAGCCATGAAGCCGCTGGACCGTGCCCTGGAGCTGCTGCGCTCGGGTGAGCCCCTCGAGGCCGAGGCCTTCATGGCCTCCTTCGTCACCGACGCCGCCGCGCGCGTAGGAACCGAGCACGCCGAGTACGCCTCGGCGCAGTTCGACCTGGCCTGCTTGATGCTGCACCTGGGGGACGCCGCGCGCGCGGCCGACTGCCTGCGCGAGGCCTGGCGCGTGCCGGCGGACGGGCCCCAGTCCCAGAAGGACCGGCTGACCTACAACATGAACCTGGGCGAGGTCCTGACCCGGCTGGGTCAGTCGCAGCAGGCCGAGCGGGTGCTGCGCGAGGGCCCGGCGCTGCGCGCGGCCTTCTACGGCCGCGAGCACCCGGGCTACGCCTATGGGCTGGAGCCCCTGGCCGAGACGCTGCTGGCACGAGGCGCGCTGGCCGAGGCTCGCCCCCTGGTCGAGGAGGCGGCCCGGAACCTCTGGAACCACGGCCACGACCACGTCGCCGAGGTGCTGGCGCTCCGGGTCTACGTCCTGGTCGCGGCCCAGGCGGGCACCGAGGAGGTCTACGAGCTGCCCGCCCGGCTCGACGACGAGCTCTTCGATCGCTTCGCGTGGCGCTGCGTCTCCCGGGCCGAGCACTGCGCGCCTGCATTGGGCCTGGCGGTGCTGCTGGGCCTCCAGAAGCACCTCGAGGCCAGGGACGAGGCCGGCCAGCTGCGCTGGTTCCAGGCCACGGCCGGCATCTCGAACACCGCGCGGGACCTGGGCGAGCACGGCGTCCGGATCCGGGCCTTCGACGAGATGCTCGTCCACGAGCCTGGGGACCAGCGCCTCGAGATGCTGCTGGGGCGGGCCCTGGCGCACTCGGACAACAAGGACATCGCCGCGGCGGACGCGGACTACCGGGCCGCCCGCGAGCTGGCCGGCCAGGATCTGGCCAGGCTCAGCCACGTCTGCCGCAACCACGGCCTGATGTTCAGCGAGGCCGCTCAGCACGACCGGGCCGAGGCGCTGCTCGCTGAAGCCGTGGAGACCGCCAGCCGCGCCGACCACGCCGAGCTGCTGGCCCGCGCGCTGATCGCCCGAGGCATCTTTCTGCAGCACCGGGGCGAGCTGGAGCAGGCTCGCGGCATGCTCGAGATGGCCGTGCCTTCGCTGCCCGCCAACGATCACGAGGGTCTGGCCGGGCGCAGCCACCTGGACGCCATCGTGCACGGGCGCAGCTGCGGGTGCGGCGACATGAGCCAGGCTCTGACCCAGGCGCTGCGCGAGCTCGTGCTGCCCTTCGTCACCCCCGGGCTGGTCCGTCAGCTCTCGATCGACGCCAGCACGGGCGGCGTCAGCTGCGAGCTGTCTCGCGAGGCCACCCAGGAGGAGCTGGAGCAGCTCGATCGGGTCCTCAGGCAGGCCATCACGCGGCTTCGCGCAGGATAGTTCGGCTCTCCGCTTTTCGGGCTAATTAGGTTATTTGTAGAGTTTTTGTCCAGCGAGATCGGAGCCCGCCCTCTTCGGGCATAAGACACCTTCTCCGGAGCGTGTCCCATGATGTCCGTCTCCCTCCTCCTCTCTGGCCTGCTCGGGTGCGCGTGGGATGAGAGCGCCGGCCTCTATGGGTTCGACGCGACCACGTCCGAGGATCAGGTCAACGCCCTGGACGTCTCCTGGGAGCAGGACCCGCCTGGCGTGAGTCGCCTGCACGTGGTCCAGGGCGGCAGGACCTGGACCTCGGACTGGTCCGGGGCCGGCTGGGAGCACAGCCAGCGAGTCGCCGGCCTGCGCGCGGACGAGGACGTCGAGCTGCAGGTCGAGACCCTCGAGAGTCTGTTCGGCGACGTCCACCTCGCGCGGACCGAGCCGCTGCCCAGCTGGGTCCCCGAGCTCAGGGTCAGCGGTCGCGCCAGCCAGGGGCTGGCCGTCCCGGTGCTGGACTCGAGCGGCGAGAGCGTGGCGCTGTACCTCGACTCCGAGGGCCAGATCGTCGGCTACGGAGGGCGCGGGTTGCCCCAGCTGACCGCCTTGGAGTCGACGGGCGCCGGCACGCTGGCGGGCATCGGGGACGGGCACATGGTTCGCGTCGACGAGCAGCTTTGCCTGCAGATCGAGTCGGTGCCCGGGGCCCACCACGACCTCGGGGTGGCCCCCGACGGCCGCGTCGCCTGGCTGTCGCTGGGGACCGAGGCCGGGGTGGACAGGGAGTGGGTGATGATCCGCGACCAGGACGGTGATCGCCTGATGTTCGATCGCAGCGAGCACTACCAGGAGCTGGGGCTCTTCCATCAGGAGGGCGACGGGGACGTCCAGACCAGCCACTTCAACAGCGTGAGCTGGGATCCCTGGCGCGAGGCCTGGCTGGTGTCCTGGGGCTCTCCGACCGGGATGATGTGGCTGGACGACGCGGGCAACATCCTGGACGTGCAGGACTTCCGGGGAGAGGTCGGGCACGGCATCGAGGCCCCCGCCTACGTGGAGCTCACCCATGAGGTCACGCCCACCCCCACGGGGGTGATGGTGATGGCGAACGTGGTCGAAGGCCAGGACTGCTCCCAGGTCCTCGAGCTCCAGTTCCAGGGCGACGTGCTGCACCAGATCGATCAGTACGAGGGCGACTGCCAGCAGATCTTCGCGATCGGCGGCGTGCGGAGCCTGGGGCACACGGAGACCGTGGTGACCTGGTCCACTGCCGGCCTGCTCGAGGTCCTGGACGGCCCCGATCGCGTGATGGAGGTCCGGCTCCCCTTCGGCTACGGATTTGGCTACGCCAGCCCGCTCGAGGAGCCCTTTCAGGGGCGCTGAGTGATCGGACTTCTGCTCTCCTGCGCCGGGCCGCTGCAGCTCGACGACGACCACAACGCCCGCTTCGAGGTGGAGCTTGAGGTGGACCTGCACCCGGTGGCGGAGGACCCAGGAGCGGTCGTGATCGACTGGTCCGAGCTGGACGTCGACCTGGACGGCGGCGCCCTCTCCGATCCCATCGTCCGGCTCCAGCTGCTGTTCTTCCCGGGGCTGAGCGCGGACGAGGTCGCCACGGGGCTCGTCAACGAGGAGCTCGAGCAGACCGAGCTCGCCCTGGCGGTGGCCGCGGACGTCGAGGGCAGCTCGGTGCCGCTGGCGGAGTTCGGGTTGCTGGAGGGGCCGGTGGACCTGAGCGAGTGGTTCGTCGAGGGGGAGGGGACCTGGATGCTGGTGCTGGAGGATGAGGGCGGTCGGGTTCGGTGGCTGAGCTTCCTCGAGCCCACCGCGGGCAGCGCCCAGACGCAAATCACCCTGTCCTCGGACGAGGGGCTGCTGGAGGTGAACGGCGAGCTGGGCGAGGCGGTGCGCGTCGTCGAGGACAGCGTGCTGGACTGGTCTGGGTTGCGGACCGACACCCTGGGGCGAGAGCTGGTGCACCGGAAGCTGGATCGCGCCGTCCTGTTCGGGGTCGAGGTCGAGGCCGCTCAGCTCGAGACCGAGGGGCTTCGGCTCGAGGAGCTCGCCGTCGCGCGCATCGAGCTCGGCTTCGACGCCAGGACGAGCCTGGACCTGGCCGAGCTGGACCTCAGCGACGCCGATCGCTGGATCCTGGGCCTGTACTGCAGCACCTGCGTGGCGCCCTCACCTCGGGTGGTGCTGCTGCTGGAGCGCTGACCTCAGCGTCGTCGTCGGGCGCAGAGCAGCAAGGCGGCCAGCGCTCCCAGGCCCCCGCCCAGCCCCGGGGTGCTGCTGCAGCGGCCCGACTCGGGCTCGGGCTCGGGCTCGGGCTCGGGCTCCTCGACGGCGTCCC
>CALGIB010000902.1 GCA_937915955.1 uncultured Pseudomonadota bacterium | reverse complement strand
CGTGGACGAGGGCTTCGCCGACAATGACGGCAACGGCGTCGCGGACTGTGTCGGCGACGAGATCTGCGACGGCCTCGACAACGACGACGACGGCCTGGTCGATGAGGGCTTCGACGCAGACGGTGACGGCGTCACCCAGTGCGCGGACGACTGCGACGACAGCGACGCGTCCAGCTACCCTGGCGCGGAAGAGGTCGACGGCGACGGCGCGGACAACGACTGCGACGGCATCATCGACGAGACCGGCTGGGCCGAGGGCGCGCTCTCCATCGTCGAGATCATGAACAACCCGGGCGCTGTCGGTGACCCCAAGGGCGAGTGGTTCGAGGTCTACAACGGGAGCGGCTCCGACCTGTACATGGACGGCCTGCTGCTCCGGCAGGACGACGGGGACAGCCACCAGATCGCCTCGGACGCCAACCTCCTGGTTCCGGCGGGCGGTCGCGTCGTCCTCGGGTCCAACGGCAAGAGCGACTTGAACGGCGGCGTCACCGTCGACTACCAGTACTCGGGCCTGTCCCTGAGCAACGAGAGCGACAACCTCCAGATCGTCGCCGACGGCGTCGTCCTGGACGAGGTCATGTGGGACGACGGCGCCACGATGCCCGACCTCGACGGTGCCTCGATGAGCCTGGACCCCTGGTTCAGCAGCGCCACGGACAACGACGATGCGAACAACTGGTGTCGAAGCCTGGACTCGTGGGCCGCGGCCTCCGACGCCGGCTCGCCCGGCTTGGAGAACGAGCTCTGCTCGCACGTCGACCACGACGGCGACGGGTTCATCCGGGACGAGGGCGACTGCGACGACACGAACTCGCGCGTCTACCCCGGCGCCCCCGAAATCGACGCGGGCGTGGACAACGACTGCGACGGTGAAGTCGAGACGATGCCCGTGGCTGTCGCGGACTATGACGCCAGCAGCAGCCTCGAGTCCTGCGACACGCTCACGCTTGATGCGACCGGCTCCTCGGACGCGGACGGTGACCCGCTGACCTACCTGTGGGAGCTGACGTCTGCGCCCTCGGGCTCCTCCGCGACCTCGTCGGACATCAACAGCACCACGGACGCACAGCCGACCTTCACGCCGGACGTGACCGGCACCTACGTGTTCGGCCTCACCGTCGACGACGGCGGCGCCAGCAGCTACCCGACCAGCCTCACGGTCGTCATCACCAGCGCAACATCCAACACCTCCCCGGTGGCAGACGCGGGCTCCGACCAGAGCGACAGCGGCTCGGTCACCTGCTCGTCGTGGAGCTACGGCTCCTACTACACGTGCGACGACTGCTCGGACACCGACTTCGACCTCGACGGCACCGGCTCCTCCGACGCCGAGTCCTCGGTGTGGATGACCTACTCGTGGTCGATCCTCTCCGGCAGTGGCTACGGTTCCCTGGACGACGCCTCGAGCTCGGCTCCCGTCCTGACGGTCAGCGGCGTAGAGGCCACCTACGGCAGCACGAACTCGCAGGACGTGATCGTCGGCCTGAAGGTGACGGACTGTTACGGCGCGACGTCCAGCTCGGACACGGTGACCGTGACGCTGGAGTGCACGGGCTCCTAGGCCCGGACGCCTTCTCGCCAGAAGCGGCGCAAGGTCTCTCCGGCCCTGCGCCGTTCGGCTCTGTAGGCTTCGGCGTTGCCGGGGCCCAGGCCCGCACTCCACTCGTAGGCCCCGATGACCCCCTGCTCCTGCCAGCGGAGGAGGTTGAGGATCTCCCTGTCGTCGTGCTCGCCGTATCGAGCCGCGCGCGCCTCGTGCTGGCGCCAGGCCCGAAGCA
Organism: uncultured Pseudomonadota bacterium; assembly: GCA_937915955.1. Lineage (GTDB taxonomy): Bacteria > Myxococcota_A > UBA796 > UBA796 > CAJQPC01 > JAAESX01. Next base: position 4,913 of record CALGIB010000902.1, on the reverse strand, counting down.
GGGCGACGTGGGGGACCGAGCCTGGGGGGAGCTGGGCAGCCTCGGGGGACGAGGCTGCTCGATTCCAGGCGGACCAGGCCGCGCTCGCCCGCGGTGAGAGCCGGTGGAGGGCCTCGAGCTTTCCACGGCTGCGCCTCACGGGTGCGCGAAGCGGCAACCGAACGGTCGCGACGCCTGCGTGGGAGGCCGCGTCCTCGAGCAGCTGGCGACCGGTCCCGAGCAGGGGATTCAAGACCAGCGCTTCAGCGGACAGATCCCAGGCGTCCAAGGCACCTCCGGCCTCGAGCGTGGCTCGGCCGCGGCGAGCGAGCAGGTCGGCGAGGGGACCCAGGTCCTCTTCGGCGCGCTCGTAGGCCAGCAAGGCGCGCTCGGGCTGCCCCTGGAGCAGGCTCAGGTCTCCCTGGACGACCTGGGACCAGGGGTGACTCGTGGCGTGGGCGGCCCGCAGGGCGCGGTCCACCTGACCTTGTTGGAACAGCAAGGCGCTCTCGCGGAGCTCAGCGGGAGGCGGGCCGAGCAAGGTCTCGGGCAGGGCCTGTGCCGCTCGGCGATTCAAGGCTGCCGGGTGCCAGGGCGAGCGCCTCTGGAGCTCCTCCTCCAGAGCCTCCAGGCCGGCCCCGCCGCCCAGGCCGAAGCGCACGCTCAGGCGCCCGGTGTGGACGGCCCGTAGCAGTTGGGAGATGGTCCTGGCCACGTCCAGCAGGCTAGCACGAGCGGCGTTATCAGCCAGACGTGTCCCACCTCGGCCCCCTCCACGCCGTGCATCGTGTGCCCTCGGGCGCCCGGCGTGGCCCGACCGTCGTCCTCCTCCACGGCATCGGGCTGGGAGCTTGGCTCTGGGAACGTGACCAGGGCGTGCTGGCGGACCTGGGGCTCGAGTCATGGGCGCTGGATCTGCCCGGACATGGACCCCAGGCCGGTCAGGATGTGCGCCTCGAGGCCTGCTACAGGCAGGTCGCTCGGGCACTCGACGAGCTGGAGGGGCCCGTCGCCCTGGTCGGGCACTCGGCCGGCGGGCTGGTGGCGCAGGTCCTGTCGTCGGAGAGGACGCTGAGCGGGCTGGTCCTGGTCGGCGCCGTCCCCTGCGCGGAGGTGGTCCACCTGCCCACGGCCATCGGAGCGAGGCTCTTCGCGCCCCTGCTGCCAAGCTTCATGCTGGGCCGGAACCTGCGCATGGGCGAGCGCGCCTACCTCGAGACGGGCTTGGCGCGTCTGAGCCCGGAGGAGCAAAGGGCCGTGCTCGCCAGGATTGGACCCTGGCCCTGCGGCATGGTCCGGGACATCGCTCGCCGGCGCCCGACGGTCCCACGCGGCTCGGTCGACTGCCCTGTGCTGATCACCCACGGCTTCCTGGATCGGGTGGCCTCGCTGTATGGATCGCGGCTGCTGGCGGATCACTACGGCGCCGTGATGTGGCGCTTCGACGACGTCGGGCACATGCCCCAGGTCGAGCCCGCCGGCGAACGCCACGCGCGGGCGGTGGGTGAGTGGCTCTTGGCTCCGAGCCGGCCTCGGGTCCGTGAGGTAGACGCCTTCCGACCCGCTGAGGGCGTCGGAGAGGGCGAGCGTCGCGCCCGGAGCACGCGCCCGGTGCGCTCTGACTCGCGCTTCGGAGACCGCTGGAGGTAGGCCGTGGCGCGACGAAGCTGGCCCGTGTTCGTGGCCTTCCTCCTGCTCTACGGGCTGGGCTGTGCGCGCACCGTGCAGGGAGGGGACGCCGGCGAGTTCATGACCCTGTCCGCCCTCGGTGGCGTGGCCCATCCCCCGGGCTACCCGCTGTTCACGCTGCTGTTGCGGGTCACGGGTCTGCTGCCGGTGGCCAACGTGCCGTGGAAGGCCAGCTTCGCGTCGGCCCTGCTCGCGGCCGGCGCGCTCACCGCGCTGCACCGGGCTCTCGTGCTGGCCACCGACAGGCCCGTCGCGGCCTGGGCGGGCGTGTTGGCGCTGGGCCTGTCCACGCCGTTCTGGCGCTACGCCACGGTGGCGGAGGTCTTCTCGGGTGGGGCGTTGACGGCAGCGCTGTTGCTGTTGGTGGCTACCCGGATCGAGCGCGGCTGGCGTGGTCCCGTGGCCTCGGGCGTGCTGGGCCTGGTCGTCGCTTTGGGCATCGCCAATCACCACACGGTCGTGTTGCTCTGGCCGCTGGCGGTCTACGCCTTCGTCCGGAGTGTGCCCTCCTGGCGCGCTGCTCCGGGCTGTTTCACCAGCTGCGCGCTCGCCCAGCTCAGCGGGCTGCTGCCCTACCTGCTGCTGCTGAGGCCAGGCGGTGGCTGGCGCTGGGGCGACACCGATCGGCTCGACGGGCTGGTCCACCACGTGCTCCGAGCAGACTACGGCACCTTCTCGCTGGCCCTCGAGGACGCCGGAACGCTGTGGTGGCAGCACCCGCTGTTCTGGCTTCGGGGCCTGCCCGAACAGCTGGTCGTGGTCTTCCTCGGCTTGGCGCTGATCGGCGTATTGGCCGCCTGGCGGTCGCCCCAGCGCGGGCTCTGGCTTGCGGTGACGGGCACCGCGCTGTTCTCGGGGCCCTTGTTCATGAGCGGCTTCAACGTGCCGGCCTCGGGGCTTGGTCTCGTGGTCTCCACCCGCTTCCAGATCCTCCCGGACGTCTTCGTGTGTGCGCTGGCGGGCCTGGGCTGCGCCCATCTGCTGCCGCGCTTCCGGCCCATGGGGCTTGTCGTCGGGCTGACGGGGCTGGCGGCGTTGGCCCTGCACTGGCCCCTCGGCAGCCACGCGCGCTGGACCGTGCTGGACGACTACCTCCGGAACACGCTCGACCAGGTCGAGCCTGAGGCGCTCGTGATCGGCGCTGGAGACAACATGGCCTTCGGACTTCTCTACCTGCAGCAGGTCGAGGGGCTGCGGCCGGACGTGGTGTTCATCCACCCCAAGATGATGGGCTATGCCTGGTACCGGGCCCAGGTCGAGGCGCAGCACCCGGGCTTCGCGCCCCTGGACCGGGAAGCCTCGATCCCCGACCTGGTGCGGACGAACCTGGACCTGCGACCGATCTACGTGGACTTTGAGCACGCCGGGCGCGCCACGCTCAAGGACAGGATCCCGCCGACCTACCCCGAAGGCGGGGTCTTGATGCGTGTCAGTCGGCCGGACCTGGGGCTGCCACCGCCCGAGTGGGTCGAGGACGAGATGAGCGACGCTGCAGCGGGCTACCTGTGGCGCACGGAGTTGCCCAGTCGAGCTCACTACGAGCTGACCTGGGAGGGCCGAGCGGTCGATCAGTACGCGCAGGCCTGGAGGACCCTGGCCGCTGGCTACGGTCCCGGCGAGGCGGCCCGCCGCTGCGAGTCGCGGGCCGCGGGCTTCTCACCCTTCTCGGAAGCGCAGTAGGGGAATGACCAGGGCGGCCTCGATGGCGATGTCCCGGCTCATCTTGCTGGCGCCCTCGACCCGCTCGGTGAACAGGATGGGGACCTCGATGACTCGGGCGCCGGCTCGGACGGCCCGCAAGGTCATCTCGACCTGGAAAGCGTAGCCCTGCGAGCGCACGGGCCGGGACAGCACCTCGCGCAGCAGACCGGCGTCCCAGCACTTGAAGCCCCCGGTCAGGTCTCGCTGGGGCAAGCCGAGCATGAGGCGCGAGTACAGGCTACCGCCGCGACTGAGCAGGCGACGATTCAGCGGCCAGTTCCGGGTTCCGCCCCCCTTGACGTAGCGACTGCCCAGGGCCAGGTCGGCCTCGGCGGCGACCAGGCGAGGCACGTCGTCGGGGTCGTGGCTGAGGTCGGCGTCCATCTGGACGACGCGCTCGGCGCCCAGCTCCAGGGCCCGCTCGAAGCCCGCCACGTAGGCCGAGGCCAGGCCCAGCTTGCCTGTGCGCTCCAGCACCTGGGCGCCGGCCTGGCGGGCCAGCGCGGCGGTGCCGTCGGGGGAGCCGTCGTCGACCACGAGCACCTGGAGGTCGTGGGCGATCAGTCGCTCGACCAGCGGCGCGATGTTCTCGCGCTCGTTGTAGGTCGGCGTGACCACCATCGGCTTCGTCATCGCGCAGCCACAGCCTCGTTGATGCTGCCCGGCAGGCCCGGGCCTGCGAAGATCATGCCCGTGTAGACCTGGACCGCGACGCAGCCGGCGTCGAGGAAGGCCAGGGCGTCCTCGGGCTCACAGATTCCCCCGACGCCGACCACGGGCACGGCTCCGCCCGCCGCGGCCAGCACGGCCTTGACGCGATCGAGCGCGAAGGTGTGCAAAGGGGCTCCGGACAGTCCGCCGGGCAGCTCCTGGGCTTCGGCCAGCCCCATCCGACGCCGGGTCGTGTTCGTCGCGATGATGCCGTGTGCGCCCGCGCGGATCGCGGTCTCGACCGAAGCGGCGATCTCCTCGTCCGTCATGTCGGGCGCGAACTTGACCAGGACAGGGCGGGCGCCGGCTTCCTGGAGGGTCGCGCCCAGGATGCGCTTGAGGGGTTCGGTGGCCTGCAGGTCTCGGAGCCCCGGCGTGTTCGGGGAAGAGACGTTGACCGCGAAGTAGTCGACGTGCTCTCGCATGCCGCCGGCCAGGCTGGCGTAGTCCAGGTGGGCCTGGTCGGCCGAGGTGTGCTTGTTCTTGCCCAGGTTGGCGCCGACCGGGACCGCCGGCCAGAGGTCGAGGGCGCGCCAGCGCTGGAGGTTGGCGACGACGGCGTCCATGCCGAGCGAGGGGAAGCCCATCGCGTTGACGACGGCGCGGTGCTCGGGAAACCGGTGGACCCTCGGGCGTGGGTTTCCGGGCTGGGGCTGCGGCGTGACGGTGCCCAGCTCGATGAAGCCGAAGCCCAGCTTGTCCCAGATGGGCAGGGCCTCGGCCTGCTTGTCGAGACCGGCGGCCAGTCCCACGGGGCCGGGCAGCTCCAGTCCGGCCAGGCTTACGGGGACACGCGCGCTGCGATCCGGCGTCAGGGCTCGCGCGAGTCGTGG
>CALGIB010000901.1 GCA_937915955.1 uncultured Pseudomonadota bacterium | reverse complement strand
CATGCTGGTCAGAGGGTACCGAGCCTGTCGACATTCCGCAACAGGTGCATAACTACGAGAAGAGCCGGCCCCGAGGGACCAGCTCTGCGACTCTCACAGCACCGCGCCGACCATGTCGATGGTGATGCCGTCGAGGTGGTCGATCTCGTGCTGGACGATGCGGGCGGCGAAGCCGCGGACGTGCTTCTTGATGCGCCGCCCGTTGGGCAGGGTGGCGAGGAGGCGGCCCTGCGCGTAGCGGGATAGCCGTACCTCTTGGTTGGCGTCGTCGACGCTGTAGCACGACTCCAGCCCGCGGAGCTTCTCCGACGAGGTCGGCTTGAAGACGGGGTTGATGAGGACGTCGTGACCCAGGGTCTCCTTGCCGATGTAGATGATCCTGAGCGAGATCCCTAGCTGCGGCGCGGCGAGGCCGCCCCCGAAGCGCAGCGTCTTCGCCGTGGCCCGGAGGCTGGCGATGGCCTGGATGACCTCGGGGGCGGCGACGTCGACGACGCCTGCGGCGACGAGACGGAGGCGGGGGTCCGGGACCTGAAGGATGGGGAGGACGTCGGGGGTCAGGTTCGCCACGTCAGCTTGTTTCGGCAGTGTGGGCAGGTCCCGGCCTCGGGGTGCATCACCTCGAGGCACCTTGGGCAGCGAACGCGTTCTCCACGGCGAACCCGCAGTGCGTCGATGCCGAGCTGGTCCGCGGGGAAGATGATGAGGATCAGGAGCACCGCCGGGTTGAAGAACATGGCGAAGGCGCTCCACTTCACCCAGTTGAAGCCCTTCGCGGTGGACAGGTCTGCGACGATGCAGAGGCCGGTGATCCAGCCGGCGACGATGAAGAGTCCGTAGACGACATCCATGTCAGATCACCTCCTTCCGCTTCCTCCAGCCGAAGGATGCTGTGTCCTGGTAAACCCCGATCGGCTCCCAGCCCGGGCCGGGGGACTCGTCGGAGAAGCAGACGTCGTACTCCACGTCCTGCGTGTCGAGCAGATCGGCGAGGCGCTTCAGCCCCCTGGCGATCGCGGGGAGCGTTCCTTCGACGAGGGCGACGCCTCGTCGGGTGTGGATCCAGTCGCTCATGGGGTCTCCTAGAAGGTGGTCTCGTGGGGCTGCAGCAGCGGCTCCGTGGGGTGGATGATCTCCTCGAGCTCGGGCGCGACGCTGTCGTAGCCGGGCATCAGGCGCCGCCTGGCCTCGGCCCGCTCCGTGTCAGGTAGGCGCTGCAGCCCGGCGTGGAGGTCCAGGGCCTCGAGCTTGGCTTCGCGGTCGGCCGTCACCTCGACGGGGAGGATGCGATGCCGCAGTTGGGCGTTGATC
>CALGIB010000900.1 GCA_937915955.1 uncultured Pseudomonadota bacterium | reverse complement strand
AACGTATCGAAGCTGACCAGCGAGCGATCTCGCGTCAGGAAGGTCGGCTCACTGGCTCCTGGGATGCCGGGGATGCCCATGCTGGAACTATACCCACGACCCGGCGCGGGTCATCCCCGGCAGCTCTCACAGGTCGATGACCCATCCCTCGTGCTGGCTCAGTCGACCGGCACCTTCTGCGGTCCGAAGCCCGACTTGAAGCTCAGCGCGGCGCCCCCGGAGCGGGGCTCGGCCTTGATGTAGTACTCGAGCGACTTGCCGCGGTAGGTCTCGTCCAGGGTGATGGTCGCGGTGTAGCGGGAGCCCGCCGCGTGCATCGGCTTGTGGCTATAGGTGCCGCCCGAGGGCTTGAACGAGAGCGTGACGCTGTAGTCCGCCGAGGGCAGATCCACGGCCAGGCTCAGCCCGGAGCCCACGCTGGCCCGCGCGGGGGCGCGGTGCTGCAGCCCGGAGGCCTTGGTGCTCGCCGCCTTGGGTGGGGGGTCCACCTCGGCGACGGTGGGCTCGACCACCGGCACCGGCTCGAGGACGGGCTCGAGGAGGGGCTCGAGGACGGGCTCGACCACGGGCTCCGGGGGCACCTCGACCGGATCCTGGGGCTCGGCGTCTCCGAGGAGCCAGGCGCCGAGACCCAGGACCGCCAAGAGCGCGACGCCGCCGATCGCCAGGGGCAACCTCGAGCTCGGTGGCGGCTGATCCACGGTCAGTCCGCTGGGCTCGGACGTGATCGGCTCGGGCGCCTGGGCCACATGGATCACGCGCTCCTCACCGGTGTCCATGTCCGGGACCATCGTCTCCTGAGCGGCGACCCTGGGCTTGGAGCCCTGGGCGAGCAGCCCCGTTCCGCCACCTCGACCCGCTCGCAGCGAGGTGGGATCGATCGGCGCCAGCTCCGGGCGGGCGGCGGTCAGCGCGGGGGTCTCCGGGGGGTCGAGCGGCAACGCCTCGAGCAGCGGCTCCAGGGCCGCCACCATGTTCAGCGGGTCCTCGTAGCGATCCTCGCGCTCGTACTTGCAGGACTTGCGGATCACCTCGGCCAGCGGCCCGGGCAGCTCGGCGAGCAGCTTGCTGTCCATGTCGGCGACGAACAGATCGACCGGCGTCTTGTCGGTCAGGATCGCGTACAGGGTCGCGCCCACACCGTAGATGTCGGCACGGACGTCCACGCTCTTGGCGTCTACGCGCTGCTCCGGCGCCATGAAGCCCCAGGTGCCCATCACGGCACCCGTCTTGGTCATGCCGTCGTCCCCTTCGTCCATGCGGATGCGTGCGATTCCGAAGTCTGTCAGCCTGAGCTTGCCGTCCTCGGTGATGAGCACGTTGTGCGGCTTGATGTCTCGGTGCACGACGCCCTTGGCGTGGGCCACCTGCAGGGCGTGAAGCATGTCCAGGGTGGCCTGGACGGCCATTCGAGGAGGCAGGGGTCCGTGCTGCTTGACGCGATCGAGCAGGGAGCCTCCGCTCACCAGCTCCATGACGATGTAGACCCGATCCCCGTCGACGCCGACGTCGTAGACGCGCACGATGTGGGGGTGCTCGAGCAGGGCCATCGTGCTGGCCTCCGTCTCGAACCGCGTCCGCAGCGAGCGCTTTCGGGCGAGGGCGGGCAGCAGCACCTTGATCGCCCGGGGGACCTGCAGGCGGGAGTCGTAGGCGCGGTAGACGGTCGCCATGCCGCCCACACCGAGCACATCGATCAGCTGGTAGCGGCCGTCCGCGAGAGGAGGTGCTGCCTGGGTCATCGCGGCCTCGTAAAAGCGGGGGATGGTAGCCCAGGCCAAGGTCCGAGGAGGCTAAGCTCGGCCAGTGCTTGCGCTCCTCTCGATGCTGGCCTGCGAGGGCGAGCCCGCCGACACGGGCTGCTCTGCAGAGCTGATCTACCTGGACGAGGACCAGGACGGGTTCGGCGTCGACGCCGTCTGGGCGAGGGCCTGCCTGGAGGCCGGGTGGAGCACCCAGGCCGGAGACTGCGACGACGGTGACGCCTCGCAGCACCCCGAGGGCGAGGCCCCCTGCGACTGCGGCGGGTCCTCGCAGCGCCACGACTGGTTCGAGGACCTGGACCGGGACGGCTATGGCGCGGGCGAGCCCAGCCAGGTCTGCCAGGCGGCGGAGGGCTGGGTCCGGAGCGACGGCGACTGCGCGCCCCAGGACGCCACCATCCACCCCGGCGCTGAGGAGGTCTGGTACGACGACGTCGACCAGGACTGCGACGGCAGCGATGACCAGGACGCCGACGGGGACGGCTGGCCTCTCGAGGAGGACTGCGACGACGACGACAGCGACGTCCACCCCGAGGCCCAGGAGATCTGCGACGACGCCGGGGCGGACGAAGACTGCGACGGCCTGGTCAACGGCGACGATCCCGACGCGCTGGGCTGGCGCACCTGGTACCTGGACCAGGACGGCGACGGGCACGGCGTGGACACCGAGACCATCCAGGCCTGCGGCCCGACCCTTGGCTACGCCGGAACCGACGACGACTGTGACGACGAGCAGGCCGCCGTCAGCCCCTCGGCGGAGGAGGTCTGCGGGACCGGTCTGGACGAGGACTGCGATGACGAGCCGCTGGAGTGCGGTCTGGAGGGGCGGCTCTACGCCGACGACGGCGGCCTCCAGGCCCAGGGGATCAGCACCCTGGGGTGGAAGGTGGCCGGGATCGAGCTCGGCGGCCAGCTCTGGGTCCTCGTCACGGCTCCCAGCACCAACAGCTCCATGGGCAGCGTGATGCGCTTCCCCGCGGCGCTCGAGGGTGAGCTGGAACTCCCGGGGGATGCCAGCTGGCACATCGACGGCGCCGCGGCCACGGACTCGCTCGGGTCCGCCATGGTGGCGCTGGACGAGCGCTTCGCGGTGTCCGCGCCCTGGCAGCAGAGCAGCGGCCGGGGCGTGGTGTACCTGCTCGGGGGCGACGAGGCCTCGCTGGACGAGGCGCCCACGGTCGCCGGTCGAGTGGGGGACAGCGGCAGCTTCGGGAGCCAACTCGCGGCCTCTCCTGACCTGAACGACGACGGCCTCGACGAGCTGGTCGTCGCCGATCCCTACTCCAGCTTCACGGTCAGCTACGGCGGCGAGGTCTCGGTCTACCTGAGCCCCCACAGCGAGGACACCGACGTCTACGCGGCCTTCGCCACGGTGAGCGGGACCTCGGGGCAGCAGCTCGGCGGCGCCTGCCTCGCCGTCGGCGATCTCTACGGCGACGGCCTGCCCGAGCTGGTCGTCGGCGCCCCGAGCCTGGGCGGAGGCGGTCGGGTGTCCGTCTGGGAGCTGGGGTCCGGCGGCCGCATCGACCGGGAGGACTACGACGTGCAGCTCTCGGGCGAGGCCGACCAGGGCCTCGGCGACAGCTGCGTCACCGGGGACTGGGACGACGACGGTCTGGACGACCTGATCGTCGGTCACTCGGGCAAGGGCTACGGAGCGATCGCCTACACCGGCGGCGTGTTCGAGAGCGCGCGGCTCATCGGGAACAACGACCGCGCCGGCCAGGAGCTGCTCCTACCCGGCGACCTGGACGGGGACGGCAGCTCGGAGTTGGTCATCGGCGCGCCGCTGGCCTCGTTCTCTGGCGCCAGCCAGGCCGGCGCTGCCTACGTGCACTGGGGGCCAGCGAGCGGGGTGGTCGTGCTCTCCGACCTGGACGGCCTGCTCGGCAGCACCTCCAGCGACCGTGTCGGCGAGAGCCTGGGCTCCGCCGGCGACATCGACGGCGACGGCGACGTCGAGCTCCTGCTCGGCCTGCCGTACCGCTCGCGCACCGGACAGCTGGGCGGCGTGGTGCTCATCGCGGGCGGCCCCGGCATCTGAGGCGCTCAGGTGACGGCGAAGCCCTCGACCGCCAGCCCATCCTTGACCTCCTGGATGGTGACGTGCCGGAAGTGGAACAGCGAGCCCGCCAGCACCCCGCTGGCCCCGTTTCGACAGGCGCTCACGAAGTCCGCGATGCGCCCGGCGCCGCCGTTGGCGACCACAGGGCAGCTCACGACCTCGGTGACATAGCGGATCAGATCGGTGTCGTAGCCGGCCGTCGTGCCGTCCCGGTCCATGGACGTCAGCAGGATCTCGCCCACGCCCAGCCCGTCCAGCTCGCGGCACCACTCGATGGCCTCGCGGCCCGTGCCCCGCTCGCCGCCGTGGGTGTGTACCCGCCAGCCGTTGCCGGCCCAGCGCACGTCGACCGAGGCCACGACGGCCTCGCCACCGACCCGCGCGGCGATGCGCGTGACCAGCCCGGGGTCCTTGGCGCAGGCCGAGCCCACGCTGACCTTGTGCGCGCCGGAGTC
>CALGIB010000899.1 GCA_937915955.1 uncultured Pseudomonadota bacterium | reverse complement strand
GTGGCCCGGGGCTCGCCCCGGCACTGCGACGTGATGGTCGTCGCCGGCACCATCACGGTGAAGATGGCCCCCCGCGTCAAGAAGCTCTGGGACCAGATGCCCGAGCCCAAGTGGTGCATCGCGATGGGCTCCTGCGCCATCTCGGGCGACTTCTACCGGGACATCTACAGCGTCGTCCCGGGCGTGGACATCTTCCTGCCGGTGGACGTCTACATCCCCGGCTGTCCGCCCAGCCCCGAGGCGCTCTTCGAGGGCCTCAAGGCGCTGCAGGACAAGATCGACAAGCAGCGCAAGGGCGAGTGGGTGGAGCCGGTCATCCGCCCGGACACCCCCGGCCTGCGGGCCCCGGGCATCCCCCGCATCGGCACCACGGTCCGCCGGCCCGAGATCGACGCCGCCCAGATCCGCCGCGTGCAGGTGCTCGACAAGGGCGGCGCCAGCTGGAGGCCCGGCACCGAGGGCCAGGGCGCCAGCCTGCCCCCCGAGCCCACCGCCGAGACCGAGGCTGTCGACGAGGAGGCCCCCGAGTGATCCCCGAAGACGTCCAGGAGCTGTACACCCGCCTGCTGGGTGAAGAGCTGAGCTTCGAGCCGGAGCTGGGGCCCCTGGTCCCCTCGGAGACCCTGCTCGAGCTGGCAGGGGGGCTCAAGGCGCTCGGCTTCCAGTTCCTCGTCTACTGCGCCTCGGCCCACTTCTTCGCCGAGGGGGAGCAGCCCGAGGTCTGCATGACCACCTACCGGGTGCGTCGCCTGGGTCGAGGGACCGTCAGCGTGGCCTTCCACCTGCGGGTGCCCTACGGCACGGCTACCCCCAGCCTCGTGCCCATCTGGGCCGGCGCCGACTGGCAGGAGCGCGAGCAGTTCGATCTGGTCGGAGCGCGCTTCGAGGGCCACCCGGACCTACGCCGGATCATGATGCCCGAGGACTGGGAGGGCCACCCCCTCCGGCGCGACTACCCCATCGACACCCCGCACTTCCCATGGCGATGAAGACCCTGGACATCGGGGGCGTCTCCGTCCCCGCCGAGCTCGTGAAGTCCAGCTGGGCCGACCCCTGGCTGGACATCGACGACTACGACGCCGAGAGCGACCTGATGGCCCTGAACATGGGCCCCCAGCACCCCTCGACCCACGGCGTGCTGCGCGTGAAGCTCTTCGTCGACGGCGAGATCTGCGTCAAGTGCGTGCCCTACCTGGGCTACCTGCACCGCGGCGTCGAGAAGCTCTGCGAGAAGCTGACCTACGTGCAGATCCCCAGCGTGGTCGACAAGAACGACTACGTCTCGCCGATGATGAACGAGCTGGCCGTCTGCATGGCCTTCGAGAAGCTCTGCGAGATCGAGGTGCCCGAGCGGGCCCAGGTCATCCGCACGGTGGTCGCGGAGCTGCAGCGCCTGGCCAGCCACCTGCTCTGGGTGGGCACCTGGGGCCTGGACATGGGCGGCGCCATCGGCGGCGGCGGCACCCTGTTCCTGCACACCTTCCGCGAGCGCGAGCTGGTCCTGGATCTGTTCGAGGACCTCACGGGCGGCCGCTTCCACTACAACCACCACACCCCGGGTGGTCAGCGCCACGACCTCCCCGCGGGCTGGGAGGCCTCGGTCAAGCAGGTCCTGACCTTCATCGAGGGCCGGCTGCCCGAGTACGAGGACATGACCGACAACCGCATCTTCTTCGCGCGCACGAAGGGGGTCGGCGTCATCGACCCGGTGCTGCTGATGGAGCTGGGGGTCAGCGGCCCCGTGGCCCGCGCCAGCGGCATCGACCACGACCTGCGCCGGGACGCCCCCTACTGCGTGTACGACCGGGTGGACCTGAGGGTGCCGGTGGAGACCGGCGGCGACTGCTACGCGCGCTTCCTGGTGCGCATGGCCGAGATGCGCGAGTCCATCCGCCTCGTGCGCTTGCTCATCGACAGCATCCCGCCCGGGCCCGTGGTCGGCGCCAAGATGGTCAAGCTGCCCGGCGCGGTGAAGTTCAAGCAGAAGGAGTGGGGCTCGGCCTATTCGGCCATCGAGTCACCCCGCGGCGAGCTGGGCACCTTCGTCATCGGCGAGCCCAAGAAGGCCAGCCCCTGGCGCTGCAAGATCCGCCCTCCCAGCTACCACCTGGTCTCGCTGCTGCCCTACATCTGCCCCGGCGAGATGATCTCGGACATCGTGGTCATCCTCGGCAGCCTGGATCCCATCCTGGGCGAGGTGGACCGATGAGCTTCGCCCTGAGCCTGCTGACCGGAGTCGTCCTGGGCAGCCTGGCCATGTTCGTGGCCGCCTGGTCGATCTGGTGGGAGCGCAAGTTCGCCGCGCGACTGCAGTCCCGGCCCGGCCCCACCGAGGTCGGTCCGATCGGCCTGCTGCAGCCCCTGGCCGACGGCCTGAAGCTGATGCAGAAGGAGATCATCATCCCCAGGGCGGCCGACAAGCTGCTCTTCGTGATCTCGCCGGCGGTGGCGGCGGCGGGCACGCTGGCGCTGTTCGCGGTGATCCCCTGGTCCGAGACGGTCGGCGTCGCCGGGGATCTCAACATCGGCCTGCTCTGGATCTTCGCGGTCGGCGCCTTGCTGGTCCTGCCCCAGTGGGTGGCCGGCTGGGCCAGCAACAACAAGTACGCGCTGCTCGGCGCGATGCGCTCGGCGGCCCAGAGCGTCAGCTACGAGGTGCCCTTGCTGCTGAGCGGCATGGTGCCCATCCTGCTGGCCGGCAGCTTCCAGATGGACGAGATCGTGGCCGCGCAGCAGGGCGGCCGCTGGTTCGCCTTCTGGCCGCCGGGCCCCGGCGCGCTGGCCTTCGGCCTGTTCTACCTGTGCAGCCTGGCCGAGGCCAACCGCATCCCCTTCGACATCCCCGAGGCCGAGTCCGAGCTGATCGGCGGCGTCACCACCGAGCACACCGGCATGATCGGCGTGGTCCTCCAGCTGGCCGAGTACCTGCACACGCTGGTCACCGCGGCGGTCTGCGCGACCCTCTTCTTCGGCGGCTGGGAGGGCCCCGGCGCCTGGTTCGGCATGGAGGGCTTCCTGGCCGAGGGCCTGCACTGGATGGTGCTCAAGACCCTGGTGCTCTTCGCCCTGGTCTTCTGGATCCGCTGGTCCTGGATGCGCTACCGCAGCGACCAGCTGCTCAAGATCTGCTGGCACTACCTGATCCCGGCTTCGCTGGCCCTGTTGGCCGTCACGGCGATCTGGGTCCGCCTCGTGGAGGGCGCGTGAGCCGCACCCTGCCCCTGTGGGACGCCCTGGTCGCGACCCTCCGGAACGTCGGCCGGCCGATGGTCACCGAGCCCCTGCCCTGGCACGCGGCGCGTGAGCGCAAGGACCGCTACCGCGCGACCTTCGCCCTGGTGCACAACGAGCTCGGGGAAGAGGCCTGCATCGGCTGCAAGATGTGCGAGAAGATCTGCCCCTCGCAGGTCATCGACGTCGTCGCGGGTGGTCGCAAGGAGAGCCCGGTCACCGGCAAGAAGCGGGGCTACTGCGACGACTTCACGCTGGACCTGAACGCCTGCCTCGTCTGCGAGCTGTGCGTGCAGGTCTGCCCCGAGGACGCCATCCTCATGCTGCGCGAGCGGACCCCGGTGGGCTTCTCGCGGGAAGACCTGGTCCTGAGCATGGACCGGCTCTACGCCAACGAGAAGCCCGAGGCCCTGGCCTGGCACTCCGGCTCGGTCTTCGCGGAGATCCAGGACCCCGAGCGGGGCCTGACGCCGCCCGAGGAGGACGCGTGATCGTCTTCGGAGTCCTGGCCGCTCTGCTGATCGGCTGCGCCCTGGCGGTGGTGACCACCAGGGACGCCGTGCACGCGGTGTTGTGGCTGGCCGTCGCCCTGGTCGGCACCGCCGGCGCCTACGTGGCGCTCGAGGCCGACTTCATCGCCGCGGTGCAGCTGATGCTCTACGCGGGCGGCGTCATCACCTTGATGCTCTTCGCCGTCATGCTCACCGACCGGCTCACGGGCGCCAAGGTGCTCATCGAGTCGACGGGCTGGCCCCGGGGCCTGGCCCTGGGCCTGGGCTTCTTCGGCCTCGTGGCCTACGCCATCCTGCAGACCGAGCTGCCCACCGGCTCGCTGACCGAGCCGAACAGCCAGCTGCTGGGCGAGCTCTTCCTCACCCGCCACGTCGCCGCCTTCGAGGCGCTCTCGGTGCTGCTGCTGGCCGTCATGATCGGCGCCATCGTCATCGCCCGGAGGAAGGACGCATGACCGTCCCCCTGCAGGCCTGGCTCCTGCTCGCCGCCGCGCTGTTCGGCATCGGCATGGTCGGCCTCTTCACCCGACGCAACGCCGTCGCGATGCTGCTCTCCGTCGAGCTGATGGCCAACGCCGTGAACCTCAACTTCGTGGCCCTGGGCTTCTACCGCGGTGACTACGCCGGCCAGGTGATGGCGCTGTTCGGCGTCGCGCTGACCGTGGCCGAGATCATCGCCGGCCTGGCCATCGTCATCCTCCTCCACCGCAAGGCCAAGACCGTCGACGTCGACCAGGTCGTGGAGCTGTCCGGATGATGCTCCAGCCGCTGCTCATCCTCTTCGTGCCCGTCCTGGTCTTCCTGCTGCTGGCGGCTGTGCCCTGGCTGCGTCGGGGGGCGCTGGCCGGGACCCTGGTCGCCGCCGGCACCGCCGTGACCCTCTGGGCCGCGGGCGACCTGTTCTGGACCCTGTTCCAGGGCGGCGAGGCCATCGAGTACACCGTCCGCTGGATGTCGGTCGAGGGCATGGACTGGGCGCAGGTGGGCTACCGGGTCGACGGCGTCAGCGCCGGGATGACCGTGGTCGTCAGCCTGGTCGCGCTCTGCGTGCAGGTCTACAGCATCGGCTACCTGGACGGCGAGGCCCCCGAGAGCATCGGCCGCTACTTCAGC
This sequence comes from uncultured Pseudomonadota bacterium, assembly GCA_937915955.1. Classification (GTDB taxonomy): domain Bacteria; phylum Myxococcota_A; class UBA796; order UBA796; family CAJQPC01; genus JAAESX01. The sequence goes on along the minus strand of CALGIB010000899.1, from coordinate 1,287 downwards.
TGGCACGCGCTCTTCGTCTTCGCGATGCAGTCGCTGGTGCTGGCCCCCAACCTGCTGCAGCTCTTCATGGGCTGGGAGCTGGTGGGCCTCTGCAGCTACCTGCTCATCGGCTACTACTGGCGCAAGCCCGAGGCGGGCAAGGCCAGCCTCAAGGCCTTCTGGGTCACCAAGTTCGGCGACTCCTTCCTGCTGCTGGGGCTGGTGGTGCTGGTGGCCGCGACCGGCAACTTCGGCTGGGACCTGCCGGCCGACCTCGACCCCGCCGTCGGCACCGCCATCGCGCTGCTGCTCTTCGTCGGGGCCATGGCCAAGGCCGCCCAGATGCCGCTGCACGTCTGGCTCCCCGACGCCATGGCCGGCCCGACGCCGGTCTCGGCGCTGCTGCACGCGGCGACGATGGTGGCCGCTGGCGTCTACATCGTGGTGCGCGGCTGGCCCATCTTCGAGGCCAGCGAGACGACCCTGACGGTGATGGTCTGGGTGGGCTCGATCACGGCGTTCCTGGGCGGCTGCCTCGCGCTGCTGCAGGACGACATCAAGAAGCTGCTGGCCTTCAGCACCTGCTCGCAGCTCGGCTACATGATGGCCGCCCTCGGCGCGGGCTCGATGAGCGCCGGCTACTTCCACCTCACCACGCACGCCTTCTTCAAGGCCCTGCTGTTCCTGAGCGCTGGCGCGCTCATCCACGCCGTGCACAGCAACGACATGAGCAAGATGGGCGGGCTCTACAAGAAGATGCCGCTCACCTTCGCGCTCTGGACCCTGGGCGCCCTGGCGCTGGCCGGATTCCCGGGTGTGTCCGGCTTCTTCAGCAAGGACCTGGTGCTCGAGGCCCTGCACCACGGCGCTGGCGAGAACCCCATGATGTGGGGACCGCTGATCCTGCTGCTGGGCGGCGTGCTCATCACCGCCCTGTACATGACGCGCAGCGTGGCCAAGGTCTTCTTCGGGGAGCCGGCGGACCCCCACGCCCACCCCCATCGGCCCCCGCCGAGCATGCTGCTGCCCATGCTGGTGCTGGCTGTGCCTTCGCTGGCCATCGGCTTCTACGTCGGCGACTTCCAGAGGGTCGTGGGCGAGCCCGGTCACTCGGCCACCGAGATGCTGAGCCACTTCGTCGGCCTGCCCGCCGTCGGCGTCGGCCTGGCGCTGGCGGGCTTCGGCCTGGGCGTCTACGAGCACAAGAGCGGGCCGCTGCCGGCCCCCGCGGGCCTGGGCGACTGGCTGCGCGCTCGCCCCCTGGACAGCCTGTACGAGTGGGCCTGGAGCAACGTCGTGCTGGTCTTC
>CALGIB010000898.1 GCA_937915955.1 uncultured Pseudomonadota bacterium | reverse complement strand
GACTCCCCGCCCGACGCCGACGCCGTGACCTACTACGAGGACGTCGCCCCGATCCTCGCGGACAACTGCGTGTCCTGCCACCAGGCCGGCGAAGTCGGCCCCTTCGTGCTCGTCGACTACGAGAGCGTCTCCATGGTGGGCTCGGCGGTCGCCGAGTCCGTCGCCTCGCGTCGGATGCCCCCCTTCCTGGCGGACAACTCCGGCAGCTGCGCCACCTACGAGCACGCGGCCTGGCTGGAGCAGGACGAGATCGACCTGGTCCAGGCCTGGGTCGACGGCGGAATGGCCGAGGGTGACCCCGCCAACGCCCCCGAGATGCCCGCGCCCGAGGCCGGACTCGAGGACCGGACCACGCACCAGCTCCCGATGGACACGCCGTACGCGGCGGACTTCCAGTCGGGGGACGACGACTACCGCTGCTTTGTCATCGACCCGGGCCTGACCGAGGACGGCTACGTCACCGCCTTCGAGATCGAGGCCGGCGACCCCGAGATCGTGCACCACGTCATCGTCTACCACCCCGAGGGCGCCGGAGCCCTGGCCGACGCCTACGCGCTCGACGACGCCGAGGCGGGCGAGGGCTACACCTGCTTCGGTGGCCCCCTCGTCAGCGCCTCGATGGTCGCCGCCTGGGCCCCCGGTCGCACCATCTGGGAGTACCCCGAGGGCACCGGCATCGCCGTCGACGCGGGCATGCCCCTCATCGTGCAGATGCACTACAACAACGGCGGCATCAGCAACCAGGACGCCTCGACGGTCAACCTCGAGATCCAGCCGTCGGTCGACCGCGAGCTGACCTCGTGGTTCTACGTGAACACCGACATCGCCATCCCGCCGGGCGAGGAGGACCACGAAGAGAACCAGCAGATGAAGCTGCAGAACTACGCGGGCTACGACCCGGGTGACCTCGAGATCCTGGGCGTCGGGCCGCACATGCACAGCATCGGCAGCAGCATGTACGCCGAGGTCCGGTATCAAGACGACGACACGGCCTGCCTCGTGGACATGCCTCGCTGGGACTTCAACTGGCAGTTCGCCTACATGTTCGAGCAGCCGGTGCCCATCTCCGGCGCGGACAAGCTCTTCATGAACTGCAACTACGACAGCAGCGACCGCGAGGACACCACCTACTGGGGTGACGGGACCGGCGACGAGATGTGCCTGCTGACGATGTACACGGTCTCCGCGGAGTAGGCCCACGGCGGCTATACTCCCGCCCTGATTGCCCCTTCCCTCGCTGGGTGGGGTGCGTGAAGTGCGGGAGTGACGCATGACGGCCTCTGCCCTGATCCTCGTCCTTGGACTCGCTGGCTGTGACAACAGCAACGGCGATCCTGACGGTACGGACGAGATCGGTTCCCTGTTCGAGCTCGATCCGCCCGAGGGCGCGACCGGCACCTCCATGACCGTGGTGGTGCACGCCGACAGGAGCACCTTTGAGTTTGGCAAGACCGACGTCGAGTTCGGCGCCGACGTCGTCGTGAACTCCGTGACGGTCGAGGACGGCTGGACCGTCGTGGCCGACATCACGATCGAGCCCCAGGCCGAGCTCGGCAAGCGCCCCGTCGCGGCCCTCGTCGACGGCCGCAGCGTCGACGTTGGCAAGTTCCTGGTCGTGCCCGAGACCTTCGTCGTCGATCCGCCTCGGGCGATGATCGGCGAGACCATCACCGTCACCCTCGAGGGCCACAACACGCACTGGAAGGAGGGCCGCACCTGGGTCAACTTCGGCGGCGATGGCATCGACGTGCTCGACGTCTCCGTGCTCTCCGAGACCATGGTCATGGCCGACCTGTCCGTCGAGGGCGACGCCAAGCCCGGCAGCCGGGACGTCTGGACCGAGGACGGCGGCAAGATCGTCACCGTCTACGATGGCTTCCAGATCGACCGCGTCGCGCTGGCCGCCACCTTCGACCCCGAGCTGGCGGTGCAGGGCACGCAGGTCGAGTTCACCGTGAAGGCGCGGGACACCAACTTCTCCCAGGATCTCACGGCCATCACGTTCTTCGACGGCGACGATCTGAACCCCGACGTCCGCGTGGACGACATCACCGTGCTCGACGCCGAGAACCTCTGGGGACGCATGACCCTGAGCAACGCGGCCGAGCTGGGCTTCCGCGACGTGCTGGTCAGCACCGGGGAGGAGGGCGTGCGCATCACGGACGCCTTCGAGGTCACCGGCGGCGACTGGTCCCTCGAGGAGGTCGCCGTCAGCCAGACCTTCAACGTGGTCCGCGGCCTGAACAACGACACCGGAGAGCTGCTCGAGCAGGTCAACGCCTCGACCATCTTCTTCATCCCCCTCGACCCGCCCTGCGGTGGCGGCGGCTCGGGCAGCGGCTCCGAGCCCCAGCCCGACCCCTACGACCAGAACGCGGTCGGCCCCATCATCTCCTCGGGCACCCCCGGCGGCGACTCGGACTGCCCCAACCCGACCACTGTCAGCGCCGGGGACTACGTCTGGCTCGAGTCCGACGCCAACATCGTCACCCTCGAGAAGACCGTCGATCCCAACTCCGGCATGATCTACTACGTCGGCAACGAC
>CALGIB010000897.1 GCA_937915955.1 uncultured Pseudomonadota bacterium | reverse complement strand
GGGCTCTCCTCAGAGGAGGGCCTCCAGCGCCTCGCGGACGATCTCGACGCGCGCCAGGACGACGCGACCGTCGACCAGGCTCATGCGGTCGTTCTCGGGCAGGACCGGGCCCGAGTCCAGGTGCACCCGACGGATGCCCTCGTGCTCGGACTCCTCGCTGCCCAGGTGAGAGCCCGCGATGGGGCCCAGCGTCAGCAGCGCGACCGTCTTGTCCGGCGGCCAGGCGGGCTTGGCGAGGTAGGCCTGCACGCTGGGAGCCGTGCAGAACAGCACGCTCCGGGCTGGGGGCTCGGGCACGTCGTAGGTCTTGGCGAGCGAGATCAGCGCCGCGACCTGGGCGCCCGAGCTCATCGCTCCCCCGCCCTCGTCCAGCGCGAGCACGACGACGACACCGCCTCCCTGGCCGTCCTTCTGTCCGCAGACGACCACGCCGTGCTCGGTGCTCTGGGCATACATGCGGCCGTAGCCGGGCAGCGTGTGCATCTGCTCGAGCCGCCGCTGGACCCGGCGAGCGGACTCCTCGTGGTCTGGCGTGCCGAAGGAGCGGTCCCCGAGCTGGTCGAGCTGCTGCAGATCGCGCTGCACGTCCTCCATGGACAGGGCCTGCAGCCCGCCCTCGGGCAGGTCGATGCGGAGCTGGTCCGCCGGGCAGCCCAGCAGCGTGAGGAGCAGGGGGATCACAGCCCGTAGGCCTGGGCGGCGGCGGCGTCACAGCCGGCCTGATCGCTCTCTCGGGCCGCCTCGGCGAGGCGAGCCAGGGGGCCCGGGGGCCAGGGCAGGCGGTGCAGCTCCACGGCCTTGACCCGGGGAGCAGGGAAGCGGGCGCCGTACCAGGCGTTCACGGGGGCGGAGTTGAGCAGGCCGCAGAGCGCCCAGACGTCGCCCTGGCCCTCGCTCAGGTAGCAGCTGTCCAGGGGGAACAGGCGGCGGCTGTCCACGGCAGCCCGGAGCTGGCGTCCGCTGGCACCGGCCAGCACCAGCTTGTGGGCCACGTCGTAGAGAGCGCGCGTCTTGGGGGCCACGTAGGGTCTCCGGTTGAGCATCTCGCGGGGCTGCCAGCGCAGCCACTCCCGGCCCGCGCTGATGCTGAAGCGTCCCACATCCTTGCCGCGGCAGGTCGGCTCGGCGCCCGCCTCGGGCTGGCGGATCACCCACTCGCTGTAGCTGCCACAGACCACGCCCATGCGCAGCCGCCAGCGCTCGCCCAGGATCCCCTGCCCCTCGAGCAGGGGCGCCTCGCCCAGGGGAAAGACCCCATCGATCCGGTGCAAAGGTGCGAGATCGTTCAGCCCGTCGCGCGTCAGCGTGGCCCGCCTCGGGGCCCCTCCGGTGACCAGGACCAGGGTGCCGACCGTAGCGGCGAAGGCCTCCTTGGGCACGATGGCCACCAGCCCCAGGTGAGGCTGGAGCAGGTCGCGGAAGGCCTCGTAGCTGTGGAGCGAGAGCCAGGTGTCCGCCAGGACCAGCGCCAGGCGCCCCCCGCCCAGCTCCAGCATGCGCTCGACGAAGGGCGCGTAGAGGTCGACCTTGTCCGTGGCCGTGCGGAAGCGGCCAGACCAGGCCCGAGCGCGCTGCTCGGGCGCGAGGTGCTGCGGGCGCACATAGGGCGGGTTGCCGACGACGAGATCGGCCAGCCGACCCGGCTCCCCGGCTAGGGCGTCCCGCACCTGCAGATCGGCCTGGATGCCCAGGCGCTGACGGGCCGCGACGATGGCCTCGGGCGCGATGTCCCAGCCGATCAGCCGCAGGCGGGGGTTTCGTCGCCGCACGGCCTCCAGCCAGCGACCGTCGCCGCAGGCCGGGTCCATCACCGCGCCCGTCTCGGGCAGCTGGACCTGATCCAGCGCGGCCTCGATGAGCCACTCGGGGGTGGGCCACTGGCCGAGCTTCTTGGGCTGGGTGATCCAGCTGGGCATGTCAGCCCAGGTAGCCGTGGTCGCGGAACCAGCGGTGGGCCTTCTCGACGGCCTGGTAGAGGGGGGTCTGGGGCACCCCGAGCTCCCGCACGGCCTTGTCGCCGCTGCGGTAGCGCTCCTGGGCCATGCTGCGCAGCACGTAGCGGTTGAAGCCCGCGAAGCGGTGGGCGTCGAAGCGGCTGCCGACGGCGCCGACCAGCCCCAGGGCCTCGCCCGCGAGCCGAGGCATGGGCAGCAGCGGGGGCCGGCGGCCGACCACCTGCGCGATGATGCTCATGAACGAGCGGTAGCTGTGGTTCTCGTTGCCCAGCAGGTAGCGCTCGCCGACCCGGCCCCGCTCCATGGCCAGGATGTGGCCGAGGGCGCAGTCGTCGACGTCCTGGAAGCACTTGCCGCCGCGGGGGTAGACCGGCAGCCAGCCCTTGGCGATGGTCAGCACCAGCGCCCCCGAGGTGGGCTTGATGTCCCAGGCGCCGATGATGTAGTCCGGGTTGACGGTGACCGTCTCGAGGCCGCGCGCGTGGAAGGTGTTCACGAGCTGCTCGGCCTCGGCCTTGCTGTCGTGGTACCAGCGCAGCGGCCCGTCGTGACCGTAGATGGCGTCCAGGCTCGAGACCGGACGTCGCTCGTCGCCCAGGTCGCTCAGAGGCCCGAAGCCGATGGTCACCGAGCTGCTGCAGAGCAGGAAGCGACGGGCCCCCACCTGGAGCGAGGCCTCGCAGAGCTGACGCGTGCCGTCGACGTGCACGCTGTGCATCAGCTCCCGGCCCTGGGGCGAGGCGTCGAAGACGCCGGCCAGGTGGTAGACGTCCTCGCAGCCGTCCATGGCCCGGGCCAGACCCTCTGCGTCGTTGAGGTCGGCCTGCACCAAGGTGACGGGAAGCCCCTCGAGGCAGAGCCCCGGCGAGCTCTTCCTCGTCAGACACACCACCTCGTGACCGCGGTCGACGAGGTGGCGCACGACGTTGGCGCCGATGAATCCGGTGCCGCCGGTGAGGAAGACCTTCTTCGTCATGAGGGCTCTCCGAGGCCTAGCGGCCCCGGAAGAAGAGCTCCTTGGCGATGATCATGCGCTGGATCTGCGAGGTGCCCTCGTAGATCTGGAAGATCTTGGCGTCCCGCATCAGCTTCTCGACCGGGTACTCCTTGGAGTAGCCGTAGCCGCCGTAGATCTGCACGGCGTCGGTCGAGATCTTCATGGCCATGTCCGCGCAGAAGGCCTTGGCGATAGAGCTCTCCATCGTGTTCCGGACGCCGCGGTCCCGCTTCTCGGCGGCGTTCCAGCAGAGCAGTCGGCCGGCCTCGATGTTCATCTTCATGTCGGCGATCATGAACTGGATGGCCTGGTGGGCAGCGATGGGCTTGCCGAAGGTCTTGCGCTCGGTGGCGTACTGGATGGCGTACTCCATGGCCGCGCGGGACAGGCCGACGGCGGCGCTGGCGACGGCCGGGCGCGTGTAGTCGAAGGCGGCCATGGCCAGCTTCCAGCCGTCACCCAGCTTGCCCACGATGTTGGCGTGGGGGACGACGACGTCCTCGAAGTTGATGGACCGGGTGTCGCTGGCGCGCTGACCCATGTTCATCTCCTTCTTGCCGACCGTCACGCCCTCCCAGCCGGCCTCGACCACGAAGGCGGTCATGCCACCGCGGGCCTTCTTCTCGGGGTCGGTCAGCGCCACGACGAAGAACCAGTCCGCGACGCCGGCGTTGGTGATCCACATCTTGTTGCCGTTGAGCACCCAGCTGTCGCCCTGCTTCACCGCGGTGGTCTTGAGCGCCTGCACGTCCGAGCCCGCGCCCGGCTCGGTCACGGCGTAGGCGCAGAGGCTGTAGTCCTCGACCATGGGAGCCAGGTACTTGTCCTTGAGCTCCTCGCTGCCGCCGAGGATGACCGGCTGCTGGGCCAGGCCGTTGGCCTCCAGGGCGGTGCCGATGCCGGTGCAGCCCCAGGCCATCTCCTCGGCGATGAGGGAGCCGTCGAAGCAGTGCAGGCCCAGGCCGCCGCAGTCCTCGGGGATGTGGGTGTTCATCAGGCCGACCTCCCAGGCCTTCTTGATCACCTCGTGGGGGTACTCGCCGGTGGCGTCGTGGTGCGCGGCCACGGGCGCGACCTCGTTCCGGGCGAAGTCGCGGGCGAGCGACTGGAACTCCTGCTGCATGTCGGTCAGGTCGAAGGACATCGGCTCGGTCTCTCCGTGTTGGGGAGGGGTGTCAGGGAAAGCGGTGAGGGGGTTCTTAGCAGAGCCCCCGGGGGGCCGGGCGGGAGGTCCC
>CALGIB010000896.1 GCA_937915955.1 uncultured Pseudomonadota bacterium | reverse complement strand
GCTCTCGGCGGTGCCGATCGGGGGCTGGCTACGGGGATGATCCGCGCCCCAGGCCAGGCGGTCGCCGACCCAGCTGGCCACCGTCTGGGGGCGCGCCAGGGACTCGTCGAGCTCGGCCTTGGCCTGCTGCTTGAGCTTGCCGAGCTCGGCGTCGTCGAAGCGAGGTCGCAGCACGGCGTCGGCCATCAGCTCCATGCCCAGGTCCATCTTGTCGGCCGCGCCGCTGAGGCTGAGCACCGAGCCCTCCGCCGAGGTCGACACCGACAGGCTCAGCGCCTGCTGATCCAGGGTCTGGGCGAAGGCGTTCGCGTCACGCTCGCCTGCGCCGCGCAGCATCAGGGTGTTGGACAGGCGCAGCGCGCCAGGGCGGGGGTAGTCCTCCGAGCCCGCGTCGATGATCAGCTTGACCTCGACCAGTGGCAGGCCGGGCTGCTCGACGAGGAGCACCCGCGCGCCGCTGCCGTGCGTGAAGCTCTGGGTGACCGGGGGCACGAACACCCGGGTTGCGGGGACCTCGGGGCGCTGGGAGAGGGCGTCGACGGGCACGGCGGTGGCCTCCGGGGGGGCGTCCTTGGGGCAACCCATCAGGCTGAGGAAGAGCAACATCACTCACCTCCTTCGGTGGCCGGCGCTTCGTCGTCGCCGCCTGGGAAGACATGGAAGATGCAGGCGTTGTCACGAACCAGCGCGGCCGCGGCCCCCTGGATGTCCTGGGCCGTGGCGCTGCGGTAGCGGGCCAGGTCCTGGGCCAGGTAGTCCGGCGTCCCGACCAGGTACTGGTACCGGTTCAGGGCGCTGGCCCGAGCGTCCAGGCTCTCCAGCCCCTGCACGAAGGCCAGCTCGTAGCCGTTCAGCACCCGCTCGAGCTCCTCGGCGGTGGGGCCCTCCGCGGCCAGCGTCGCGATCTCCTCGAGCACGATGGCCTCGAGCTCCTCGACGGTGTGGCCCTCGGCGGGCTTGAAGTCGACCATGAAGATGCTGCTGTGCAGCTGGCTGTACTGGGAGGCGCTGACCTCGAGCGCGATGCCCGTGTCCACCAGGCGCCGGTACAGGCGGCTGCTGCGCCCTCGGGCCAGCACGCCGCCGACCAGATCCAGCTCGGCGTCGCCCGGCTGGAAGGCCCCGGCCGTGTTCCAGGCCAGGATGCTCAGCGGCACCTCGACGCTGGTGTCGGTCACCTCGACCAGGTCCTTGGCGGGCTTGTCGGGCACCGGCAGGCGGGCGCGCGCGGCCACCGGCACCGCGGGGATGCCCCCGAACAGGCGCTCGATCTCGGCCTTGGTGGCCTGCACGTCGATGTCTCCGGCCACCACCAGGCTGGCGTTGTTGGGCACGTACCAGGCGTTGAAGAAGTCGACGACGTCCTGGGTCTGGGCGGCCTCGAGGTCCTCGTGGCTGCCGATCACGCTGTGCGCGTAGGGGTGGCCTTCGGGGTAGAGCGCCGAGGGCATCTCCAGCCAGACCTGGCCATAGGGCGCGTTCTCGTAGGACTGGCGGCGCTCGTTGCGCACCACCTCGCGCTGGAGGTCCAGCTTCTCCTGGGTCATGGCCTGGGCCAGCCCCTCCATGCGGTCGGCCTCCATCCACAGGAAGGTCGTCGCGAGGTTGCTGGGCCCGACGTCGTAGTAGTCGGTGGCGTCCTCGCTCGTCCACGCGTTGTTCCAGCCGCCGTAGCCCTCCATCAGGTCGTCGAAGCCCGAGTCCGGCAGCCGGGTGGTGCCCATGAACATCAGGTGCTCGAAGAGGTGCGCGAAGCCGGTCCGCCCGGCCACCTCGTCCTTGCTGCCGACGCCGTACCAGAGGTTGATCACCACCTTGGGCAGGCTGTGGTCCTCGACGAGGATGACGTTGAGCCCGTTGTCGAGCTGGTACTGCTCGTGGGCAATGGACAGGTCCTGGGCGCTGGACATGGCGACCATCGGGAGAAGCAGGTTCACGGAGTGATCCTCGGGCGAGGGGCCGCCGAACCTATCGCGTTCACCGGAGCGCGCGATGGGCTTGCTGATGCTGGCGTGTGCGGTCGAAGCGGTGGTCCCGGAGCCGGCCTCGGGCCTGGTCCAGGGCCTGCAGATCGTGGGGGTCGGCCGCGTCGACCTCCGAATCGAGCAGGGGCAGATCGTCGAGGTCGGGCCGGCGCTCGAGGGGGACGGCGAGGATCTGGGCGGGGCCTGGGTGGTGCCGGGGTGGATCGACTCCCACGTCCACCTGGCCTACCTGGACGCGGCGCCGGAGCTGGCCGAGGCGGGCGTCGTGGCGGCCGTCGATCTTGCCGCCCCCGTCGACGTCTTCGAGGTCGAGGGCTGGCCGCTGGAGGTCCTGTGGGCGGGCCCGATGATCACCGCTCCAGGGGGCTACCCGACCCAGGGCTGGGGCTCCAACGGCTACGGCTGGCAGGTCTCGGGCGTGGACGAGGCGCGCGCGGCGGTGCGAGCCCTGCACGAGGCGGGCGCGAGCCTGATCAAGGTGCCGCTGACCGGCTCCGACGAGCTCTCCGACGAGGAGCTGTCGGCGATCGCCGAAGAGGCCCACGCGCTGGGGCTGCGTGTGGCCGTGCACGCCCTGTCCGAGGAGGCCGCCGCGCGAGGCGCCCGGGCGGGCTTCGACGTCCTGGCCCACACCCCCACCGAGTCCCTGTCCGAGCACACCGTACAGGCCTGGTCGGACAAGGCGGTCGTCACCACGCTCGGGGCCTTCGGGGGGGCCGCCAGCACCGTGGACAACCTGCGACGCCTGCGCGCAGCGGGGACCACCGTCCTGTACGGCACCGACCTGGGCAACACGCGCACGCCGGCGATCGACCCGCGTGAGGTGGAGCTGCTCCTGCTGGCCGGGCTGAGCGTCGAGGACCTGCTGGTCGCCGGCACCTCGGCCCCCGCCTCGTACTGGGGCCTGGACCGCTACGGCGACCTGAGCGTCGGGAAGGAGGCCAGCTTCCTGGTCCTCTCGGGAGATCCGCGGCAGGACAGCGCCGCGCTGAGCGCGCCCTCGGCCGTCTACCGAGGCGGTGCGCGCTGGCCCTGAGGCCTGGGTCAGCCGCTGAAGCCCTACCGCAGCGAGGTGCTCTCGCTCCAGGCGCTCTGAGCCCGGGCCGGGTCCGCCCTCGCAGGTCCAGCCGAGTAGACTCGCAGCAATGATCCTGCAACTCCTGTTGGCTTGTTCCAGCCCAGACGTGGCGGACGTGACGAGGATCGACCCGAGCCAGCCCGACCTGGTCCTCGTCGTGATCGACACGCTGCGCGCCGACCACCTCGGCGTCTACGGGCACAGCCGAGCGACCTCACCGGTCCTGGACCGGCTCGCGGGTGAAGGGCTGTGGTTCCGGCGGGCCTACGCCCACTCGGGCTGGACCCTGCCCAGCTTCACCAGCCTGTTCACGGGCCTGCTCCCGCACGAGCACCGGATCGGGCGGGCCGACGACGACGCCTCGCAGTTCAGCACCCTCCCCCCGCAGGCGGTCACGCTCGCGGAGAGGCTCGCGGCGGCCGGCTACGCCACCGGCGCGGTGGTCAACAACACCTTCCTCGCCCCCGACTTCGGGCTCGACCAGGGCTTCGACCTCTACGACTACCAGGGCTCGGACGCCCTCCACCGCAGCGCCGCCGACACCGTCGCGCTCGGGTTGGCCTGGCTGAACGAGCAGGAGAAGCCGGCCTTCCTCGTGCTGCACTTCATGGAGCCCCACTCGCCGCTGGACCCGCCGGCGCCTGCCCGCGGCCGCTTCGCCACGGCCTCTCCGGCCCCGCTGGAGCTGCCGCTGAAGTGGGATCGCTCCGCCGGCGACCTGCCCACCGAAGCGGAGCTGGACTACATGCTCCGCCTCTACGACGAGGAGATCCTGGCCTCGGACCAGGCCCTCGGCGCGCTCGTCGAAGGCCTCGAGGCCAGAGACGCGAGCGAGCGGACCGTGCTCGCCGTCACCGCCGACCACGGGGAGGAGTTCTGGGATCATGGCGGCTACGAGCACGGGCACACGCTGTTCGGCGAGCTGACGCGGGTTCCGCTGGTCCTCTGGGGCAGCTTCGAGCGCCGCGGAGCGGTGGACCAGGTGGTCCATCACATGGACCTTCACAAGACCCTCCTGACGCTGGCCGACGCGGGCGCGCCAGAGCCGACGGAGGCGCTGGACCTCCTGTCCGCGAGCGAGGACGCTGACCGGGTGGCGGTGTCCGAGAACTGCCTCTACCGCTCGGGCTGCCTGTCCATGGTCGACCGTGTCCTGCGGCTGCGGCTGCGGCTCGGCAAGGGCACGGCCGAGGTCTGGAGGGTCGCCGAGGACGGCCACGAGCGGGAGGAGATCCCCCCGGGACCCGCCAACGCCGTCCTGCCTGAGCTCCTGCCCCGACTGAAGGAGCTGCGCGGGGACTTCGAGCCCCTGGTCACCCTGCCGGGCCCCCGCATCGACTCGCGAGAGACCTGGCAGCAGCTCAAGAGCCTCGGCTACCTGGGCGACGAGCCGCCTCCGTGAGCCCACCGAGGGCGGGCTTCAGACCGTCTCGCGGACCAGCTCCTGAAAGGCCTTGCGCTCGACCGGGCCGATCGACGGGTCGCTCATCAACGCGCCGATCAGCATCGCCGCGTGCTGGTTGCTGTGCTGCAGCGCCCCGCACAGCTCCCGGTAGACGGCGCGCCTCAGCGCGGCCCCCTCGGGCGAGCCCTGGACCTGGACGTCGGCGTAGTGCTGGCCGGAGAGCTTGAGCACCCAGCTGGGGCGGGAGGCGAAGCAGCTGGCCGAGCGCACGTTGCCGTGCACCAGGCTGACCAGGCCGAAGAAGGCTCCGGGCGCCAGGCTGGCCACGCGCTCGTTGGCCTGGCTCCGGGTGGCCGCGTACACGTCGATCTGCCCCTCGGCCAGGATGTAGGCGGCGTTGCCGTGCTCACCTTCGCGGATGAGCAGCTCGCCAGCCGCCACGGGCAGGACCTCGAGGCCCATCGCCAGCTGGTCGCGGATCGCCGGGCTGACCTCGGCGAAGGCGGGGCTGCGGGCCAGCACCTCGGTGGCCAGCGGCGCGGGGCCCTGGGGCCGAGGGTCCGGGGCGGCCCGAAACAAGCCGGACAGTCGGGCGAACAGCCCCTCGGGCTGGTCCAGCCGCTCGAACTCCGTGCCCAGCGCCAGCTGCCCGATCAGCTCGGTCATCTGGCGCAGGCGACGAGCGAGCGTGCGCAGCGCGGCGCCCTCGAGGATCGGCACGACGCGGTTGCCGTGCACCCGCAGGATGTCCAGGCCCGTCTGCTCGATCAGGACCAGGTGGCAGGGCTCGAGCGTGCGGACGGTGGCCGTGCGCCGGCCGGTCTCACCGAAGAGCGCCATGTCGCCCAGCAGCTCGCCCTCGCCGACCTCGGCCACGCGCACGCCCGGCTTGCCCTTGATCACCTCGAGGTGGCCCTCGATGACGATCAGCAGCGCGTCGTCGGTCTCGCCCTCGACGAGCAGGGTCTCCCCCTCGCCGACCTCGAAGGAGCTCATCGCCACCTCGGCGGCCTGCGCCAGGTGGTAGCGGGGGAGCGCGCGGAACAGCGCGAGGTTCTCGACCAGTTCGATGGGGACCGCCACAGCGCTCCTCCTCTCAGCTCAAAGCGCGAGGGTCTGCTCGGCCAGGATCTCGCCCGCGTCGCCGTAGAAGCACACGAGGACTTCGCCTAGTGTCGCATCGAGTCCGAAGGTGACGGAGTTCCACAGACCGATGAGCTCGGTGTACTGGCCTCCCTCGGGGTAGACGTCGACCAGGGCCATGCGCGTGCTGCCGCTGGGGCCGACCATCACCTCGCGCTGGTCGGCGCCCAGCTCACCCTCGGGCGAGAGCCACAGCACCGAGCCGAAGTGCATGTCCCCGGAGATCCAGAGCACGCCCTGGAGTCCCTGGTCCTCGATGTGGCCCAGGATCTCGGCGCGCTGTTCGGTGAAGGACTGCCAGCGGTCGTCGGCCTCGGCGGCGCCGAGCATGGCCGTGAAGTCGGTGATGGGCACCGAGTTCAGGATCAGCTTGAAGCGCGCACTCGACGCCGAGAGCCCGCTCTTGAGCCAGTCCATCTGCTCCACCGACAGGTAGAGGCCCTCCTCGGGCGCACGCTCCGAGCGGCACTCGAGCACGAAGATGTCGGCCACCGCGCCCCAGCTGAGCTTGCGCCACAGGCCGAAGGCGCCGCCGCCGTCCCGCCAGGGCAGGTGCTCGCGGAAGGCGGCCGCCGCGGCGTCCAGCTTCTCCTGTGTCACGTTCTCACCCAGCGCCCAGTTGTTCTCGACCTCGTGGTCGTCCCAGGTCGCCACCTGTGATGTGGACAGGAGCACGTCGTTGAGGCCCTGGGTGGCCATCGCCTGGGCCCAGTAGACCCGGTACTCGTCCAGCGTCTCGCAGCCATCGGCGTAGACGGTGTCGCCCAGCTGGAAGAAGGCGTCCGTGTCCAGCGCGGCCACGTGGCTCATGCTCGGCCAGGGCGCGTTCGGCGTGTTCAGGCAGCTGGTGGCGCCGAAGACCAGGTAGCGGTCCTGACCGGCGGCCAGCGCCGTGCGGAAGCGGCCGACCGGGCTGCGGCGGCCCTCGGGCCCCTTGAACACGAAGTTGTAGGCGGTGTCGGCCTTCAGCCCGGAGACCTCGAGCTGCACGAAGCCATCGGCCGCCCCAAGCTCGCCCTCCTCGCGCGCGGGGACCCAGGCCCCATCGACGGCCTCGACCACCTGCAGCTCCAGGGTCTCCACGCCCTCCGACCGCACGGCCAGGATCACCCGGCTGTCGGTGACGTCGGTGGAGACGACCGCGTAGGGAAAGAGCGCCAGATCCAGCGTGCCCTCGGGCTGCCAGCGAGCGGGCTCGGGCTCCCGGCGAGGGCTGCCCTGGGGCGTGGAGTGCGCGCTGTCCTCTGCGTCCTTGGTGCACCCAGCGACCAGCGCGGCGGCGCTGGCGCCAGCGAGAAAGCCTCGCCGCGTCGTCTTCATGTCGATCCCTCCGGTCTGTCAAGCTATCCTGCCGGGCTGATGGGCGTTTTCCTCACACTGCTGTTCGCCTGCTCGCAGGACTGGAAGCTCCATCAGAGCGATCCGGACCCTGCGGGGCGGGACTCCGATCCCCAGGTCGACGACACCGGCGAGGTCGACGGCGACGCCGACGGCGACGGCGTGCCTCGGGGCCAGGACTGTGACGACGCCGACGCCGACGTGGGCGCGGCCACCACCTGGTACGCCGACGACGACGGCGACGGCTGGGGCGACCCCGACGCCTCCCAGGACGCCTGCGAGCAGCCCGACGGCTTCGTGGCCCAGGACGGCGACTGCGATGACGACCAGATCCTGGTCAACCCGGACGCCAGCGAGGTCTGCGACGCCGTCGACAACGACTGCGACGGGCTCAAGGACGACGAGGACGACAGCCTGGACAGCACCTCGGGCACCTACTGGTTCGTGGACGCCGACGCCGACGGCTTCGGCGACGCCGCGGGCTGGATGGCCGCCTGCCTGGCCCCCCTGGGCTACGTCGCGGACGACACGGACTGCGACGACGCCGTGTTCGAGGTCAACCCGGGCGCGGACGAGGTCTGCGACGAGCTCGACAACGACTGCGACGAGCTGGTCGACGAGGACGACGACAGCTGGGACAGCGCCACCGGCAGCTGGTTCTACGAGGACGCCGACGGCGACGGCTACGGTGACCCCGGCGTGTCCGTCCAGGCCTGCGCCAAGCCCGACGGCTGGAAGTCCAACCGCAAGGACTGCGACGACACCGACGCGCTCATCAGCCCCGACGCCGACGAGATCTGCGACGGCGTGGACAACGACTGCGACAGCGCCACGAGCGAGGACGGCGTCGTCAGCATCGACGGCACCGCGTACTCCAC
Source organism: uncultured Pseudomonadota bacterium (assembly GCA_937915955.1). Lineage (GTDB taxonomy): Bacteria > Myxococcota_A > UBA796 > UBA796 > CAJQPC01 > JAAESX01. The sequence goes on along the minus strand of CALGIB010000896.1, from coordinate 396 downwards.
GATCACCGCCGCCATCGCCGCGGCCACCTCCGGCGACACGCTGACGGTCTGCGACGGCACCTGGTACGAGAACCTCACCATCGCCAAGCAGCTGACGCTGGAGTCGCTCAACGGCGCGACCAGCACGGTCCTGGACGGCGGCGGCGTCGCGTCCGTCATCACCGCGAAGGCCCAGCTGACGGTCAGCGGCTTCACGCTGCAGAACGGCGACGGCGCCGCAGGTGGAGCGATCGACGCCTTCACCGCCAGCGCGGGCAAGCTGGTCGTGAAGGACAGCGTCGTCACCGACAACAGCGCCACCTACGGCGGCGGCATCTGCGGGCCCCTGGGCTACGATCTGCGCGTGGTCGACACCGAGGTCAAGAACAACGACGCGTCCACCACCGGCGGCGGCGT
>CALGIB010000895.1 GCA_937915955.1 uncultured Pseudomonadota bacterium | reverse complement strand
CTCCTCCGCCCGAGCCGCTGCCCGCGGTCCCGATCGTCAGCCCCGACGAGCTGGGCAGCCTCGATCTGCCGCTGCCCGCCGAGGTCATCGAGGAGCCCGAGCCCGCCGAGCTCGAGCTGCCGGCGCCCGAAGGCCCTCGCCCCTTCCACCCCCAGGAGCTGCTCGTCCCGCTGCCGCATCGGCCCGAGAGCCTGCGCCTGGTGATCGACGGGCAGCCCGTGGACGCCACGCTGGTCAGCCTGGGGCCCGCCGAGGGCGGCACGCGCTACCTGGTCGAGCAGCCGGCCATCCCCCACGGCGCGTCCGTTCGCCTGGACTTCGAGCCGACCTGGAGGCGCACGTGAGCGTCTCCTGCCCCCGCTGCGGGTCCGCCGGGAGCCCTCGGGACCGCGCCTGCGGTGCCTGCGGCGCGCCCCTGGCCATGCTGCGCTGGCACATCCTCGAGCAGGACCAGGCCCAGGACGGGCGCCTGGCCGTGCGCCGCGATGACCGCCAGCTGCAGGTCGGCATCGTGAATGAGGGCGTGGTGCCGGCCGGGCTGGTGCTCACCGCGGACGCCATCGCGGGCCTGCCGGACTGGGTGGATCGGCGTCGCCTCGCCGGCCTCCAGGACCAGGCCATCACCCTGGCCCCGGGCGCCGAGCAGCAGCTGGCCATCCCCCTGCTGGCCGACGCCCTGGAGCGCGAGTTCACGACGCGAGGGGGGGCCCCCTCGCGCTCCCCCCACCCCTCGAGCGCCTCAGAGCCGGTCCTGCTCGCCCATTCCCGAACAACCGACCAGCCCGAGAGCGCCCTGCTCGAGCTGCTGACCACCGTGACCCTGGGGGGCGAGGCCGGCTGGACCCCTCGCCCCCTGACGCTCTCGCTCGCCATCGCGCGGGAGCCCTGGTTCGCGCCGGCCGGCTCGGCCTGGCGGGCGATCGACCTCGACCAGGCCCGCAGCGACAGCTTCCGCCACACCCTGCGGCTGCACAACGAGTCCGCCGAGGCCCTGGAGATCGAGGCCTTCGCCCTGATCGACGGCCCCGAGGACGAACTCTGGGGCCTGCCCCTGGACGATCGCTTGCTGGCCGAGGCCTTCCAGGTCAGCTCGGCCAGCGAGGGGCGCAGCCTGGCCGCGGGGGCCAGCCGCGAGCTGGTGGTCCGCTTCCGCCCCGACCTGCTGCCAGAGTCCGACCGGCCGCGCTGGTTCAGCCTGCGCCTGGTCTGCCAGTGGAAGGGTCGCCGCCGGGGGCAGGTCCAGGCCGTGCTCGTGGGGCGCTTGCTGCGCGCTCCCCGGCTCACCAGCCCGGCGCCGCTCACGCTCACCCACGCCAGCCTCGAGGGCGTCCAGCAGCACGAACTGGTCCTGCGAAACAGCGGTCAGCTGCCTCTGCGCATCCTCGGGGTCGATGTCCTGCGGGGAGCGGAGAGCCTCGCCGCGAGCGCCACGGACTGGCTGCACGTACAGGGGCTGCACCCGGGCCAGGTGCTCCAGCCCGGCGAGACCCGCCCGCTCAGCTACGAGCTGCGCCCCTCCGACCGCCCCGACGACGAGCTCGCCCAGGCCTGGTGCAACCGCCGCCTCGTCGTCCACCACGACGGCGCCGGCGAGGGCCGCCTCGAGCGCACCATCGACGCCCAGCTCGGCGCGGTGCAGGTGCCCGCCGGCGTCTACCTGGGCATCGACTTCGGCACGAGCAACTCGCTGGTCTACCTGTTCCGGCCCGACACCCACGCCCGCGTCGCGCTGCCGCTCGAGGTCGACGGCCTGCAGGACGAGCAGCTGCCCTCGCTGATGTACTACCAGGGCGACCCCGAGCAGCCCTTCCTGTTCGGCAGCGAGGCGGACGCGGCCGCGGGCCTCAACCCGGCCAACCTGGTGCGCAGCATCAAGTCCGTCATCGCGCGCAAACCCGAGACGACCTGGGACTTCCTCGACCACGGCGCCGACGGCGTCCGACGGCACCGCACCCTGAGCAGCCAGCAGCTGCTGGACCTCTTCATCACGGAGCTGCGGGTGCGCGCCGAGCGGGCGGTCAGCCACCTGTCCCGCGCGCAGCTCCAGGACCTGCACCTGGGCCCGAAGGTGCGCTTCCGCGAGGCCATCTTCAGCCACCCGGTCGAGGTCAGCGCCTCGATGAAGCAGGCCCTGCACCGGGCCGCCCACGCCGCCGGCCTGGACGCCCACCTCGTCGACCTGGACAGCTTCCTCGAGGACGCCTGCGTCGACGAGGCCACCGCGGCCGTCCTGGCCTACGTCTACACCCGGCTGGACCCCCTGCACCAGGGGCGCTTCGGGGCGCTGCGGCCCAACGAGAAGGTGCTCTGCGTGGACATGGGCGGCGGCACCACCGACGTCGCCGCGGTCGAGCTGAGGGATCTCGAGGGCTACGCCTCGGGCACCAGCGAGCGCGTCACCGTCGTGCTGCACGCCACCGCCGGAGATCCGCGCTTCGGCGGCGACGACCTGGACCTGCTCCTGGCGGGCTGGATCCTGGCCGAGGTGCAGCGCCAGGCCACCGAGGAGGGGAGCCCCATCCTGCTCGGAGAGCTCGAGCGCGCCGCCGGCTACCGCAGCTTCGCGGACTACCTCGAGGGCTTCCGGACGCGGCGCCGCCCCCTGGGGCGGGACGAGGCCAGCGAACAGGAGCTGGCGCTGCGCATCTACAACAAGGCGGTCGAGGTGCTGCGCCAGGCCGAAGCCGCCAAGCGACGACTGAGCACCGAGGAGCGGGTCGAGCTGACGCTCTCGGGCGAGGGCTGGCCCCGGCGCGGTCGCGAGCAGGCCGGCGCGGCCCCGCGGACCGTGCGCATCGAGCGGCTGCGGTTCGAGATCGAGGTCGAGCTCCAGGTCTCCCGCCGCCTCGAGCACCTGGATCAGGCCCGGGCGGGGGCGGGGTGGGCCTGGGACGAGCTGACCACCCTGCTGTTCTCGGGCCAGGGCCTGAGGGTCCCGGGCATCCGCAGCCAGCTCCGCGGCTGGGTCGAGTCCCAGCGCCACCCCGAGGCCCCGCCGCTGCTGGTCATCGAGCCCGGCACGCCCGGCTTCGACCCCAAGCGCTGCGTGGGCATGGGGGCCGCGATCTGGGGCATCCGCAAGGACACCGACTGGATCCAGCTGATCAACCGCATGGAGCAGGTGTTGCCCCACGACCTGCAGGTGCCGGGGGGCCTGTTCCGCTTCCGCGCGCTGCCCGGCCTCGAGCGCGGCACGTCCCTGCCAACCCAGGTCCGCCACACCTTCCGCGGTCCGCGAGAGAGCTTGGAGCTGTTCCGGAACGGCCAGCTCTTCCTGCGCTTCTCGTTCCCGACCGCCCAGGAGGTCGAGATCCACGCCACCGGACCCGGCGAGGTCCACCTGCTCGTACACGGGCTGCGCGTCCACGGGGAGCTGCTGCAGTGAGCACCGACGCGAACTGGAGGTCCTGGCTGGACCAGCTGCGCGAGGGCCCCCACGGGGCGCTGGCGGTGAGCCTGGGCGAGCTGCTCAAGGACTCCGAGCGCCTGGCCCAGGGGCTCCAGGACGCCGCCCTGCGCGAGGCCCTCAAGGAGCAGCTGGGCCAGGGCCTGCGCGCCCGCCTGCAGCGCTTCCAGAAGGCGGCCGCGGACGAAGCCAGCTTCCAGGAGCGCTGGGTCGAGCCCGAGCTGGACTCGGCCCTGGACGTGCTCGCGCAGCTGGAGTCCCGGGCTCGCGCCGAGCACCGGGCCGGCCACGCCCCCGCCGGGATCGTGGCCGATGAGCTGGCCCGACGGACCCGACAGCTGGACCGGGCCCTGCTGGACGAGGGCTGGCCGGGCGTCCAGCCGGTCCGGCCCTTCGAGACGCGCTTCGAGCCACGCGCCCACAAGGCCGTGGGCCAGCGTCCGCGCCCCGGCTGCGAGGGCCTGGTGGTCGAGGTGGTGCGCGCAGGCCGCGTGGACCAGGACGGACGACCCGTGCGCAAGGCGCAGGTCGTCGTGGGGGCGCGATGAAGATCAGCTGGGACACGGGCAACCGCCGCTTCCTGACCGAGACCGCCTGCCCCTGGCCGGACTGCGGCGTGAGGGTCGAGCCGACCCTCGAGGACCGCGTGCTCTGCTGGTGCCAGGCCTGCTCACGCCCCTACGAGGCGGTGCTGCACGCCCCCGCCGACGGCGGCCCGCCCGTGGAGTGGACGCTGCGGGCGAGCTGCGGCTTCGACACCTTCACGGGCCGGAAGATCCAGCGCTACAGCGCCCTGGACTGGTCCGAGGCCGGTGGCGAGCCTGGGCGCAGCAGCTGCGCGGACGACCCCCACGGCACGCTCTTCGGCCCCCCGCACGACGAGCGCTCGTGGAAGCTCGAGCCGGCGTGGTCCCTGGACACCGTCGCCCCCGGCGAGTCCTCGGGCATCGACGAGATCGCCGCGCTGGCGGTGCTGCGCGGCCACGTGCTCGCCGTCACCCGCCGCGGACGCCTGGGCCTGGTCGAGCCCGAGCTGGGCACGCTGCGCCACAGCCGCCCCATCGACTGGCCAGGCTACCCGCCGCCCGGAGCCGGCAACGCCGTCGACTTCGCGCCCATGGTCCGAGGCACCTGGATCGTGCTGGCCTCGCCTC
>CALGIB010000894.1 GCA_937915955.1 uncultured Pseudomonadota bacterium | reverse complement strand
CTCGAGGTAGCCCTGGCTGCCCAGGCCCAGGCCGCTGGGGTGGGCCTGCAGGGTGTCCAGCACGACCAGGCGCAGCGGGACGCCGTCGATCGGCCAGGCGCTGAACCAGGACTGCTCGCGCTCGACGTTGTCGGCGGTCAGCCCGTGGCCCTGGGGATCTCCGGGGGCCTCGAGCAGGACCTGCAGGAACTCGGCCTCCGTCAGGACCTCGCGGTCCGGGTCGGCCACCGTGCGGCCCTCGGTGACCAGGTCCCCGTGCTCGGTGCTGCCGTCCCGGAAGCCTGTGGGGAAGACGAAGTCGTAGACCTCCTCGCCCATGGAGGCGTCCTTGAGCGCCTGGTCCACGGGGGCGAAGCCGCCGATGTAGAGGCCGTCGTGGTTGCCGGCGGCGGCGTACCAGGGCACGCCCAGGCCGTCGCTGAGGAAGGGGTCGTTGTAGTCGTTGCCGGGGCCGTCGATGGGGTCGTCGTCGTCGCCCGAGTCGGGGTCGATCACGCCCCCCTCGAGCGTGTCCAGCACCCAGCGCAGCTCGTTGAGCTGGGCGCCGTCGGACAGGTCTCCGGCCAGCAGGGCGAAGTCGAAGTCGCGGGTCTGGTCCTGGAGGCGCCTGGCGGTGCGGACGTGGGCCTCGAAGGTCTGCGGGGTGAGGTGGCCCTGCGGTCGGTAGATGCCCTCGAAGGCGGACATCCGGATTGGACTCTCCTCGTCGATCACCTGGGGATCGGCGGCCTGCCAGATCCAGGCGACCTGGCGGCGGGTGCTGCCCTGCTCGTGCTCGGGGGCCAGCTCGTCGAGCTCGCTCCAGGTGCCGGAGCCCTGCTCCCAGGTCACGCCGAGGCCGGCCTCGAGCAGGCCGGGCAGGTCGTAGAGCGAGAGCGTGCCCTCGTCGATGGCGGCCTGGGTGGTCGCGTCGGGCCCCTTGGGGGCCCAGCGGCCGGTGAGCGAGGTGTAGCTCTCCTCGCTGAGCTCGTAGATGGCGGGCTCGTGGCGCTCGGTCACGCCGGAGTCGGGGCCTGCGGTGCAGGCGAGCAGGAGGATCATCGGGTGGCCTCGCAGACCAGGGGCAGGTGGTCCCAGTAGACGGTGTCCCAGATCGGCGGCGAGGTGCAGCCGCCGACCCAGGTGTTGCTGACGGCGTGGTCGATGCTGGTCAGGCCGCCGTAGCTGGGGGTGTCGTCGGACAGGAACCACCAGGCCTGGCCGTCCACCTGGGCGGCGAAGTAGGCGGCCGAGGGGTCGGCCTCGGTCATCCGGAAGGGGTCGGTGTTCAGGTCGCCCAGGATCAGGGCCTGGCCGATCGCGGCGGGCTGGCCGTCGCCGCGGTCCTCGAAGACCTGCTCGAACTGGCTGACCCGGCAGTCTCGGGTCTCGCTGTCCAGGCCGGAGCTGCCGTGCACGTTGACGAGCGTGAGCTCGCCGCCCTCGAGCAGGTCGACGACGACCCGGCCCACGCGGGCGCCGTTGCTGCAGCCGTCGGGCGGGGCCATCCCGTCCAGGCCCTCCTGGCAGAGGTCCTCGGAGCAGCCCTGCATGCTGCCCAGATCGCGGTGGACGCCCACGCAGTTGTCGGGCTGGCCGGGCGCGCAGGCCACCTGGTAGTCGTCTCCTAGCAGGCGCTGGGGCTGGGTGAGGCCAGCGGGGTCGTAGTCCCGGCACACGAAGTCCAGGTCGAGGTCGACCTCGATGTCCTGGCACCAAGGGTCCCAGAAGATCTCCTGGAAGGCCACCACGTCGGGGCGGGTGTCGGCCAGGAAGCCCCTCAGCGCCTCCTCGGCGGGGTTCCAGGACAGGCTGTTCTCGTAGAGCGCGTCGGTGATGGCGGCGTGCTCGGAGGTGTAGCCGTCGTCGCCCTGGTCGTGGTCCAGGCCCTCGGTGGTGCCGCCGTTGAGTGTCACCGACCTGAGCGTCGAGGCCGCGCCGTCGGCGTCCGGCGGCTTGCAGGCCAGGGATGAAACCAGGAGGAGCACGGGCGCAGGGTAACCTCGGGCCGACGCACAGATCCTTGTCATCGACCGGACCGCGATTCGCTGGGCGAGCGGCTATGTTGCCGGCCCCGGAGGACCACCCATGCTGCACCTGCTCGCATCGGCTGCGCTGGCCCAGGAGGCCCCGCCGATCGTCAACGGCTCGACGACCCAGGACTACGAGCCCGTCGGCGCCATCCTGCAGATCTACAACAACCAGGGCGGCGCGTTCTGCTCGGGCACCCTCGTCGCGACCAAGTACGTCATCACAGCCGCGCACTGCGTCACAGCCGCCAAGGACGCGCAGAGTCAGGGCTGGGACATCTGGTTCATGGTCGGCCACGACGTGTACAAGGACGCCGGCTGGATCGACTACGCCGAGGTCAAGAACCTGTGGTACCACTCCGGCTACTCCGACAGCTCGTCCGACATCAACGACGACATCGGCGTGCTCGAGCTCAAGACCAAGATCACCAGCGTCCCGACGATGCCGGTGAACTCGACCTCGCCCAAGAACAGCTGGTCGGGTGACCCCGTCACCTTCGTGGGCTTCGGCATCACGGACGACGGCGAGGACGACGGCGGCAAGAAGCGCACGGTCGACGTGCCCTTCTACACCTACGATCCCAGCTTCATCTACACCTACTCGGGCGACTCCGGGACGATCTACAACATCTGCTCGGGGGACTCGGGCGGCGCGGCGCTGATGGAGCTGGGCGGCGAGATGAAGCTGGTCGGGGCCAACAGCTTCGGCTTCAACATCAACGGCGGCCAGCCCGACTGCAACCGGCGCGGCGCGGCCGCCGGGGCCACGCGGATCGACGCCTACTGGAGCTGGATCACCACCTATATCCCCGAGAGCGAGCTCAACACCGGGGGCGGTGACGCCGATACGGACAGCGACTCCGACAGCGACACGGACAGTGACAGCGACGCCGACAGCGACACGGACAGTGACGCCGACACGGACTGGACGCCGGACACCGGCCTGCTGGGCGACACCGGCAACGAGCCCGCTCGCCCCCGTGGCGGCACGGGTGGCGCCGGCCTCTGCAGCACCGGGACCCCTGCGGGCTCGGCCGCCTTCGGACTGCTGGCCCTCGCCGGGCTGGCCCTGGCTCGTCGCCGCCGCTGAGGCCCTCACTCCTGGAGACCGACCATGTGGATCGCCCTGAGCACCCTCGCCTTGGCCCAGGACGCGCCCCCCATCGTCGGCGGTGAGGCCACGGACCGCTTCAAGCCTGTCGGCGCGCTGGTCGCGCTGAAGGGGCAGAGCGGCGGCCAGTTCTGCTCGGGCACGCTGGTCGCGGGCAACCGCGTCATCACCGCCGCGCACTGCATCGAGGCGGGCGAGGAGTACGAGGACTACGGCTACGAGGTCTACTTCGCGCTGAGCGAGGACATCTACGAGAGCTGGGACGACTACAAGCTGGCCAAGGACCTCATCGCCCACCCCGACTACGACCCCAACGCGCTGCGCCACGACATCGGCCTGCTGAAGCTGGACGGCAGCATCACCAGCGTCGGCAACATGCGGCTCAACACCGAGCCGCTCAAGACCAGCCAGGAGGGCGAGACGGTCACCTACGTCGGCTACGGCAGCACCAGCCAGACCGGCGGGGGCTCGGGCACCAAGAGGACAGTCGACGTCGAGCTCTGGGACTACGACACGCAGCTCCTGTACACCGGGTACAGCGGCGGCACGGTGAAGAACGTCTGCCCGGGCGACTCCGGCGGCGCGGCGCTGATGTGGCGCGCGGACGAGGAGGTCTACGAGCTGGTCGGCGCCAACAGCTTCGTCTTCAACTGGGTGGACAACAGCACCTACGACTGCCACGCGCAGGACGCGGGCGGCGCGGCCACGCGGGTGGACAAGAACCTCGACTTCCTCGGCGAGTACATGGAGATCGAGCTCGAGGGAGAGGGGGACGCCGACGCGGACAGCGACGCGGACACGGACACGGACACCGACACGGACTCGGACACGGACACCGACCTGCCAGACACGGCGGAC
>CALGIB010000893.1 GCA_937915955.1 uncultured Pseudomonadota bacterium | reverse complement strand
GGCAGCTGATCGCCACGCCGCTTCCCGACGGACGCGGCTTCACCAACCCACCACTGCTCGTCGTGATCCAGCGCTGGCTCCGGGCGGGCTGCCCCGCCATCAGCTTCGGGCCCGATCCGCTGCTCGAGCTCGGGCTCATCCACGACGGAGAGGTGTGATGGCGCGGCGCAGCAAGATCCCGCCGATCCGCGTCGGCGCCAAGATCACCTACGTCCCCGAAGGCCACTGCTCCGCCCCGGGCAGGCAGATGGACTTCGAGGCCCGGCTCCTCGCGCTGTACCTCGACGGTGAACCCGTCGACGAGGTCACCGCAGACCAGGCCACCTGGAGCGGCCGCCCCGTCACCGCCAACATCAGGCTCTCCGACGGCACCGAGATCAGCGGCGTCCCAGGCTTCGGCGTGGGCACCAACCACTACTGGTCCAGACCCTGGATCACCAGCATGAGGATGACCTACCGATGACGCTGGAGGAGTTCACCGCCCTGTTCCTCAACTACGTCAAGACGGCGTGTAGCGTTGGCGACTGCTACCCGCAGCCCGGGCTCATCGAGCGGGACGACGGCGCCCTCGCCGTGCTGGCCATGGCGGTGCCGCCGGAGCAGCTGGTGCGCGTCCTCGTTGCCACGGCCAACGACACACAGGTTCGCCGCATCGCCTTCGGCCTCGACCGCTTCACCAAGCCGGGGCAGGGGACCACGATGGGCAGCGTGTTCACCTACACCGTCGCCGAGCGCGGGGGCGAGCCGTCCTACGGCTTCGTCGAGTACGACGGCGACGGCGGCCAGCGTCAGCACGACCTCACCCCCGAGGACTACTGGTACGAGTACCAGGCCGCGAGCTCGAAGCGCGTCCTGGCGGCATTCTCCGCAGAGCGATGAGCCGACTCGTCGAGTTGTGCTGTGGCTTCGCAGCCGTGAGCCTCTGCCTCCTGGGCGGCCGCGGCTGCGTTCCACCGCCACCGTGGCTGGGAGGGAAGCGTCGGTTCGCGCCGGCGATCCTAGCGACCTGGGGCCTGGTCCCTGGCCAGGGGCCGGACTGGAACTACCTCTGGGTCGACAGCGGCCCACCTGGCGACGTCTGGCCGGTGCTGCTCGACCCCATCCTGTCCGCCGCCGTAGCCCAGGTGCTTCGGAGCTGGTCGGGGCGCGACCCGCGTGAGCTGTGGGAGGACCTTGCCGGCAGGCCACCCGCGGCAGAGCTCCCGGAGCGCACCGCGCAGTGGCTCTGGCTGCAGGCCAGGAGCATCAACGCCATCCCGGTGTTCTGGAGCAACGAGCGCTGGGCGATGGGGGCCGGTCCCAACCAGGGGGACAACAGCTCGGAGCAGCGGGCGCAGCAGACCGGACTGCGCCAGCGCGGCGCCGACGGACCCGCAACTGGTCGCGGCCTACAGTTCCCAGAGACCATGGCCGACCGCGTCGAGGGCGGGGCGTGGCTCTCGCCGCCGAGCCGTACCGACAGGAGCCCGGAGCCGATCAGGCAGAAGGGGACCACCGGTGGGCGTGGCGCTGGCGTCACCGACCCCGCCCAGCTGGCGGCTCGAGTCGAGAACGTGGCGGCGTGGCTGGTCCTGCAGGCCGGGAACGCCAGGGGCCACTCCGTAGAAGCCGTCGACGGCGAGTGGAAGACCCGCGGCTTCGCGCACATCAGCAACAGCGCACGAGAGAAGGGATTCAGCGCAAGGTTCAACACCGGAACTCTGGCGGACCGAATCGAGAGCGGCGCCTGGTTGCGTGGCGCCAGCGGGGGGCGAGAGCCCCAGCTGCTCGGACCCGGATACCAGGCCCGAGACGGCTCCATGACATCGACCAACACGATGGCCGAGCGAGTGGAACAGGTTGAGCGAGGACAGATCTCCGTGCTGAAGGAGGACGTCCGGGCGGTTGAGCCGCCCCGAGGTGGCGACGGTGACTACTGCTACTTCGATCCGAACTACGTCGGTCGCACCGGCTATGGACGGTCCGTCCCCCGAAACGACGTCCTCCTGGTCGCGAAGAGGTGGGGCGATGCCGGCTGGGCGGTGTCGGTCTCCGAGCAGGAGCCGCTGCCTCTCCCGGGCTGGCACCACGCCGACATCACCCGAACAGCGACCGGCAAGGTCTACGGGGAGGAGTGGCTGACGATGAACCGTCCGCCGCACGACATCAGCGCCCACATCCGCCCGCAGCAGGTCGAGCTGACGTTCTGACCCGGGGCAGCACCGCAAGGCGCACCCCGGTGTCGTACCTATCCGGCCAAGGGTAGAAGAACCCTGGAAGGAGACCACCACATCATGAGCGACTACCAGCTCGACTTCTCGCGGCTCAACGAGATCGCGGGACGAGAGCACCACCACGCTGGAGACAAGGCCTACGCCCTCGAGGCACTCCCCCACCTGCTCAAGTGGGGGAGGCGGCTGGGCGACCTGGTGGCCGACGAGTCCGCCAAGCTGCGCCTGGCCGAGCGGGGCCGCGACGCCGCCTGCGTGCTGCGCCGAATCTACGCCGAAGCCGCCGAGCTCATCGCCGGGGACTTCGCCGCCATCGAGGGCGCACTGGACGACGCCGGCTTCGTGCTCGGCTCGAAGGCCGACAGGGTTGGCGCCGCCCTGGCCCGCATCAAGGAGCTGGAGGGTGTCCCCCCGAAGCTGGCCGAGGCCACCGCCGCGCTCTGCGAAGCCGCCAGCGACGTCATCAACTGGCTGGAACTGCCCGAGCTCCTCCTGGCCGACTCCAGCCACGCCCGGCGCCTCGGCAAGGCAATGATGGAGGCAGCCGTCGCCATCGACCGCGCCCACCTTCTGGTCGCCCCCGGGTTCATGACCATCACCGCGGCGAAGAACCGCATCACGGCCCTGGAGCACGGGTTCCGGCGGCTGGCGGACATCGCGGAGAGGGACAAGTGCTCCGAGCCCGAAGGTCCCGCGAGGGCCGCGCTGGACTGCGCGTACCTCCGGGTTGAGAGCGAACTCAGCGCCCTGGGAATCCACCACGAGAGGAAGAGCTGATGGACCACGACGACCCCGTCCTGCAGCGAGTCGCCGCAGGGGTCGGCATCGACCCGGAGAGCGAGATGAGCTGGACCCACGAGGGCTACGAGTGGCACCTGAGGGGGAGGCACAGCGAAGGCTACGGGCGCACCGTGGCGTTCTGCGCCCCGAAGAGGGTCTGGGGCGGCGCGCTGGAGATCCCCGACGACCTCTACCGGATGCCGGACCGGCTGATCTGCGAAGAGGAGGACCCTGAGGAAGCCCTGCAGCTGGTCGTCGAGGCGATGTTCTCCGATGACTGAGCGACGGCTCACCTACAACGAGGCCCTCGTCGAGGCGTCCCGCAACGACGAACTGCTCTCGCAGTTCGACCGGCTCTACGGCACCAACCTGCTCGGGCGCGGCGCCCCCATCGAGGTCGCCATCGACAAGGCCACCGGGCGCCTCGAGGCCGACGTCAAGATGTTCGTCGCGTTCTTCGACGACGTGATCTGGAGCCGTGTGCCCAAGGAGGCGAGGTGACGTTCACCACCTACGAGCCGAAGCCGTTCACCCCGGAGTCGATGCAGGAGATGTTCGAGATGTTCTCCTCGTGGGGGCGGAAGCCCCCGAGGATCCTCGTCCACCCGAGGGAGGGGTTCGACATGCTCTGGTGGGATACGGACTGGCGCGGCCCCAACGGGATGCGCTGGGCCGACCTGGTCTCCTCCTTCATGCAGTGGGAGGGCGCCGTCGAGGCCACCGTCCAGGGCTACATCAAGGAGATCAAGGACGAGCGCAACGCGGCGGAGAAGCGGCTCAAGAAGCAGCTGCGCCGCAAGAAGACAGGGAGGCGCTGATGGATAGAGCGGAGCTGGCCGAGGCCTTCCGCAAGAGCTGGGAGAAGTTCAACGCCGCGGCGCCGAAGGGCTGCGGCTGCAGCAAGACGCAGTTCGTCGACACCGTGTTCCGAGCACCCGAGGTCTTCGCCCCGGAGCTGCTCGCTCAGGCCCAGGCCTGGGACGACCGCA
>CALGIB010000892.1 GCA_937915955.1 uncultured Pseudomonadota bacterium | reverse complement strand
ATGGCGTCATCGACGGGTGCTTCCGATTGAGCCCCGCGAAGTTATTGCCGCTCTTCCAGTTGGTCAAGCGACTTTTTTCGCGAGCGCCTTGGCAGATGGCTGCTCGTCGCAGCCGGCTCTCAAGGCCCCGCGAATTTAACAGCCCGCACCTGCTCGGCAAGCCGATTGGGGCACCTTCTCGAAAGCTCCCCGAGCAGGCCCCTTTCGCCGGCGATCACCCCCCCGCGAACGGGCCGGCCCCCATCTCCGCGAGCTTGTAGATCCAGCCCAGCAGCAGGCCCAGCATGAGCCCAGCGGCCACGGCGGTCTCCCGGGACTCAATCCACCGCCAGATCCGAAGGAACCGCTGCCTCGGACGCGCAAGCTCAACGACGGCGAGCGTCCCCGCCGCCAGCGTCAGCAGGAAAAGGACCACGCCAAAGGGCTGAGTCAGCAGCGCGTCCACCGGGCTGCCGTGGGCCATATGGGTGAACGTGGTGGTCATGCCACACATGGGGCAGGGCCAGCCTGTCAGCGCCAGGATGGTGCAGGTGCCCAGCCCCAGCTGCTTGTGCGTCCCGTGGCCGACCGGGTCGGCCTCCAGCCAGCCCGCCACGCCGAGCACCACCCAAGAGGGCAGCCCGAGGAAGCCAGCGATGAGGCGGTCCCGAAGGCCCGGGGAGAGGCTGGCCCAGGCCCGGGTGGCCATGCTCAAGCCTGCTCCTCCTCCTCGGGGAGGGCGGCCTCGAGGATAGCCCCCACAGCCGCCGCCTCTCGGTCGAGGTCATCCAGCCGTCCAGCGACCTCGCGACGGAAGCGGTCGTACTCGGAGGCGATGTTCAGGGCCGCGATCAGCGCCACTGTGTACTCATCGAAGCTGCTTCGAGCGACCTCGGCCATCTTGGAGTCGACATACTTGGCGACCTGCTGCAGATCTTCGCCGTCGTCGTCCGAGCGGACGGTGTACTGCCGCCCCCGAATGGTGATGCTCGTGGCCATGGGCTCTCCTGCCGTGCAGCCTATCCGATCAGGGCTTCGACGAAAGCCTGGCCGTCGAAGGGACGCAGGTCCTCGATGCCCTCGCCGACGCCGATGAACTTCACGGGCATCGACAGCTCGTCCATGATGGCGATGACCACGCCGCCTCGGGCGGTGCCGTCCAGCTTGGTCAGCGCCACGCCGGTCACGCCCGTGACCTCGCCGAAGGTCCGCGCCTGTGAGATGGCGTTCTGCCCCATCGTCCCGTCCAGGACGAGCAGGACCTCGTGGGGGGCACCTGGGCAGGCCTTGCCGATGACCCGCGTGACCTTGCCGAGCTCCTCCATGAGCGGCTTCTTGGCCTGGAGCCGCCCGGCCGTGTCGCAGAGCACGACGTCGCATCCCTTGGCCTGGGCGGCCTTCAAGGCGTTGAACATCACCGCAGCCGGATCCCCGCCTTCTTCGCCTCGGACAATCTCCGCGCCGCTCCGCTCGGCCCAGATCGCCAGCTGTTCGATCGCGCCCGCACGGAATGTGTCCCCCGCGGCGACCAGAACGGAGCGCCCCTGCTGCCTGAAGCTGTGCGCGAGCTTGCCGATGGTGGTCGTCTTGCCAGCGCCGTTGACGCCGACCACGAGGATGACCAGGGGACCCTGGGCGGGAGCAGGGTTGAGCGCGCTGTCAAAGCGCGAGATGCGCTGGCTCAGCAGCGTGACGAGCTCGGCCTTGAGCGCGGCGGGATCCTGGATGTCTTGGCCGCGGGCGCGCTCCTTGAGCTCCGCCAGGAGAGCGGAGGTGGTCCGGACGCCGACGTCACCTGTGATGAGGGCCTCCTCCAGCGCCTCGAACAGGGCGTCGTCGACCCGGCCGCCGCCGAACACCGCGGCAAGCCCGAGGGCCTGGCTGGTCCGGGCCAGACCGGCCTTGAAGCGCTCGAGCACGCCCGACCGCCCCGAGCCGTGGTCGACGATGGCGGCCTGCTCGTCGCCCTGGATCGCCTCGTCGTCCTCGACCGACTCGGGTCGCAGGGCGAAGTACATCCCGACACCGAAGCCGAGCGCGACGGCGATGGCCAGGCCGAACACGAGGTAGTCCACGGTCCCTCCGGACCGCGGCCTTAACCGACCTTCACCGAGACGAGGCGCGAGATGCCCGGATCCGGCATGGTCACGCCGTACAGCGTGTCCACGACCTCCATCGTCTTCTTGTTGTGGGTGATGACGATGAACTGGGTGAGCTCGCTCATCTCCCGCAGCACCGCGTTGAAGCGGGCGCCGTTGCCCTCGTCCAGGGGCGCGTCCACCTCGTCGAGGATGCAGAACGGCGAAGGCTTCACGCGGAACAGGGAGAAGAGGAGCGCGATGGCGCACATCGCCTTCTCGCCGCCCGACAGCAGGGTGAGGTTCTGGAGGCGCTTGCCGGGGGGCTGCACGAAGATGTCGACGCCGGTCTCGAGCAGGTCGTCTTCGTCGGTGAGCTTGAGCCGCGCCTGGCCACCGCCCACCAGCCGTGGGTAGGTCTCGCGGAAGTAGCGGTTGACCTGGTCGAAGGCCTCGCGGAAGCGCTCACGGCATGTCCGGTTGATCTTGCCAATGGCCTTGCGGATGGTGTCGACAGACTCATCGAGGTCGACGCGCTGCTGCTCGAGCCACTCGTAGCGCTCGGCGACCTGCCCGTACTCCTCGAGCGCGGCCAGGTTCACCTCGCCCAGCTTCTGAAGGCGGGCCTTGACGTCCTCGAGGCGGGAGACCCACTCGACCACCGCCGCCTCGCGCTCGAGCAGCTCTGGCGTGAGGCGCAGGTCCGGGACGGGGTCGAGCTGGGGGAGCGCGGCCGGGAGCGGAGCCTGAGCCTGATCTCCCGCGGCGAGCACCAGCGCGGCGTCCCGATCGAGGCGGTCCAGCAGCCCCGGAAGGCTGACCTGGTAGCGCGGCTCGAGCCCTCCTCGGAGGCTCTCGATGCCCAGCTTGGTCTCCTGGAGCTTGAGCTCGAGCTTCTGCGCGCGGGCCTGGGACTGAGCCAGGCGCTCTCGGAGGCCGCGGAGCGAGTCCTCGGACGCCGCGAGGGCCTGGCGGGCTCGACCGAGCCGAGTCTTGTCGGAGGACAGCTTGTCTCTGAGGGCGCCCTGCTTCTCGCCGAGCTCCTGGATGAGGTGGTTCAGGCGCGCGTCGTCGCCCTGGAGCAGCAGCAACCGGTCACGGGCCCGAGCGCCGTCTTCCTCCGCGCGCTTGCTCCGGGCGCGGGCGTCGTCACGGGTCGTGCTCGCCGAGGCCAGGCTGGCGCTCAAGAGCGCCACACGTTCCTTGGCGGCGCTGGTCTCGGTTCGCGCCCGGGTCTGCTCCTGCTCCGCTCGCGTCGAGATGGCCTCGTCCCGGACCAGTCGAGCCTGCAGCTCGGTCAGGTCCGCCTCGACCTGGCCTTGGCGGCCCTCGTCGACCGTGATGGCCGCTCGCTGCTTGCCCTGCTCTTCCTCGGCGGTCTGGATACGGGCCCGAAGCCGCCCCTCCTCTGTGGCGAGGTAGCGGACCCGGTCCTCTCCGGCCTTCAGCTCCCGCGCGCGGTCACGTACGAGCGAGCGAGCCTCGGCCAGCTGGTCCTGGACGCTCCGGTGCACCGACCTCGCCGCCTCGATCTCGGACTGGAGACGACCCAGGCCGTCCTGCCCTTGCTCGAGCGCGACCTGGGCCGCCTGGACGCCGGCGCGGAGCGTCGAGAGCTCGCCCTGCTCCGAAGCCAGGGTCTCCTCGAGCGCCGCGATGGCCCGCCGACGCTCAAGGATGGCCCCACCCGTGCCGCCGGCCTCCGGTCCGACGAGCACGACGCCGTTGGGCTCGACCCGGGCCTGCATCGAGGGGACGAGGACGCGCTGACCAGTGCGCTGGTTCAGCTCCATCG
>CALGIB010000891.1 GCA_937915955.1 uncultured Pseudomonadota bacterium | reverse complement strand
AGGTGCTGGGCCTGGACATGGGCGTCAGCTCGGCGGGCTGGACCTACGTGGGCGGCTACGCCGGCAACACGGCCATCGCCAGCGGCTTCGAGCCGGACGGCACCATGAGCTGGACGGCCTTCTACAGCGCCGACAGCGAGATCGGCCGCGGCGTCGCCTACGACGAGACCAGCGGCACGACGGCGCTGACCTCGCAGAAGCGCGTCAGCGGCAGCAACCAGGGCTCGCCCCTGGTCGGCCTGGACAGCAGCGGCGGCGAGGCCTGGCGGGCCAGCAACGCCTACTACGTCTCGGCCGGCTACACCGCCGCCTACTACGTGGCCTCGCGCGACGGCGTGGTGGTCCAGGCCGGGCCCTTCTACGACACCGGCGTGGGCGTCTCCGGCGCCTGGGGCCGCCTGATCGACACCACGGACGGCTCGGACATGGGCGCGCCCATCGCCTTCAGCGCCCACCAGACCGCCGAGAACCACGTCGGCGGCGTGTCGCTGATGGAGGACGGAAAGGTCCTGGGCGCGGGCTGGGCGATGGTGGACTTCAACACCGGGGCGGCGGCCTCGACCCGACGCGGGTGGGTACAGGTCTCCGAGGCAGGCCAGCAGATGCCCAACGTCTGGGCGGCGATCGAGGTCGACGGAGCCGACGTCCTGGCGCGCCACGCGCTGCAGCTCAGCGGCGGCGAGGTCGTCGTGGTCGGCGAGACCACGGGCGAGCTGGACCACGCCCTCGGCGGCACCCGCGACGCCTTCATCCGGCTCTACGACGCCGGCGGCGACGAGCTGTGGACGGTGCAGTGGGGCTCCTCGGGCGAGAACACCCTGCTCCGGGTGGCCGAGGGCCACGACGGCGCGATCTACGGGGTGGGGAGCCAGGGCTACGACGCCAGCAGCTCCACGGACGGCGAGATGGTGGTGCTCCGCTACGAGCTGGACGGCACGGAGTCCTGGCGCACGAGCCTGGCCGGCGACGGCGCGGTCCGCGGCCGCAGCGTCGCCTTCTCGGGGCGGGACGTCGTCGTCGCGGGCCTGTCGTCCGGCGACATGCCGGAGCACGACCTGATCCACGCTGGCGGCACCTGGGACAGCTTCGTCGCCCGCCTGAGCGTGGCCGGCGAGCTGCAGTAGCTCAGGCGCCCAGCTCGACCCCGTCGTCGAAGCCCGCCTCGTGGAGCTCCGCGTAGGCCCCACCCAGCTCCAGCAGCTCGGCGTGGGTGCCCTGCTCGACCACCCGCCCCCGGCTCAGCACCACGATGCGGTCCGCCGCGGTGATGGTGCTCAGCCGGTGCGCGACGACCAGCACGGTCTTGCGCTCGAGGATGCGCGCGATGGCGTCCTGCACGAGGTGCTCGGTGACAGGGTCGACGCTGGCGGTGGCCTCGTCGAGGATGACCACGCGGGAGTCGTAGGCCAGCGTGCGGGCGAAGGTCAGCAGCTGCCCCTGTCCCACGCTCAGGTTGCTGCCGCGGTCACGCAGGAGCGCGCTCCAGCTGCCCGGCAGCGCCTCGACGAAGCTCTTGGCGTTGGCCAGCTGAGCGGCCTCGAGCAGCCGGTCCTCGGAGATCGCGGCGTTGTCCAGGTCGACGTTGAAGCGCACCGTCTCGGGGAAGAGCTGGATGTCCTGGCTGACCGCGGCGACGTTCTTGCGTACGGTCTCCAGCGGCAGGCCCGAGAGCTCCTGGCCGTCCAGGGTGATGCTGCCCCGGTAGCCGTCGTAGCGGCGGTCCAGCAGCCGCGTCAGCGTGGTCTTGCCGCAGCCCGAGGGGCCGACCAGCGCGACGACCTCGCCCGGCGCGATCTCCAGATCGATGCCGTGCAGCACGTCCTCGCCCGCCTTGTAGCCGAAGTCCAGCCCGCGGATGACGAGGTGGCCCGAGGCCTCGGGCAGCTCGCCCTGGCCCTCGCCGATGTGTTCCTGGTGGTCGAGCAAGCCGAAGATCTTCTCCAGCGCGGCCAGCGCCCGCTGCACGATGGTGATCTTCGAGGACAGCTGACGCAGGGGCCGGAACAGGCGGTTGAGGTAGTCGATGAAGGCCGCGACCAGGCCGGCGCTGACCGCCAGCTCCAGGCTGTCGATGCTGGCGTACCAGAGCATCAGGCCGATGCAGATCGAGCCCACGCCGTCCACCGCCGCGTACATCAGCGCGTCGTAGACGTTGCTTCGGACCGAGGCGTCCTTGTAGGGCGTGTTCCGGTCGATGAAGCCCTGCACCGAGCGGCGCTCGTCGTTGAAGAGCTGCACGATCTCCATGCCGGAGACCTGCTCGGCCAGGTAGGCGTTCACCTTGGCCAGCGTCTCGCGGATCAGGTTGAAGCAGACGCGCAGCTTGCGTCGGCAGATCTCGATGACGAGGCCCAGCGGTGGGGCGAGGCAGAGGAGCAGCAGCGTCATCCTCCACTCGAGGATGAACATGGCGATGAGCACGCCGACGACCATCATCACGTCCACGACCAGGGTCACCACGCCGCTGGAGAGGGACTCGCCGAGGGACTCGACGTCGCTGGTGGCCCGGGTCAGCAGCTCGCCCGCGGGCCGCTTGTCGTAGAAGCGCGCGGACAGCCCCAGCAGGTGCCGGAAGATGTGCTCGCGCAGGCGGTAGACCGTGCGCTGCCCGGCGATGCCCATGGCCACGCCGTAGGCGGCCTCGACGACGTAGCCCAGGACGATGCAGGCGAGGTAGCCGCCGGCCACCAGCTGCAGGCCCTCGAGCTCGCCCGACATGATGTGCTGGTCGATGGCCCGCTTGAGCAGCCAGGGCTGGGCCAGCCCCAGGGCCAGGGTCAGCGGCGTCAGCAGCATGCCGAAGCCGAACAGCGCCGCGTCCGCCCTGGCGTAGGGCCAGATGCGCGCCAGCAGTCGGCTGTCGGCTTGAGCGCGGGGGGTGCTGCTCACGCCGCGCCCTCCTGCTCGCCCAGCCAGGCCTCGCGGTAGGGGCCCGGTCGCTCGATGAGCTCGGCGTGGGTGCCCTGATCGATGACGCGGCCCTCGGCCAGCACGACGACCCGGTCGGTGCGGGCCAGCACGCTCATCCTGTGGCTCACGAGCACCGTGGTGGGTCGGCCTCGGCCCTCGCGGCCTGAGCTGGCGAGCTGGTCCAGGGTGTCGATCAGCTCGCGCTCGGTCTTCTGGTCCACGGCAGAGAGCACGTCGTCCAGCAGCAGGATGTCCGCGTCCCGGTGGAGGGCCCGTGCCAGGGCGGTGCGCTGACGCTGGCCGCCGCTCAGCATGATGCCGCGCTCGCCGACGACCGTGTCCAGGCCGCTGGGCAGGGCCTCGAGGTCGGGGCCGAGGGCGGCGCGCTCGGCCGACTGGGGCACCTTGTCGAGCTCCAGTCCCATCGCGATGTTCTCGCGGATCGAGGAGCTGAACAGAAAGGCCACCTGGGGTGCGATGGCCAGCTTGCTCCGCCAGGCCGACAGATCCAGCTCGAGCAGGTCGTGGTCCCCGACGCGCACGGCGCCGACCGGCGGGTTCCAGCTGCGCTGCAGCACGCGGAGCAGCGTGGTCTTGCCCGAGCCGGTGCGGCCGTAGATGCCCAGCATCGTGCCGGCCGGGATCTCCAGCGAGAGCTCGCTGAGGCTGTCCTCCTCGGCGCCGGGGTAGCGGAAGCTGAGCTCGCGGAGCGCGATGTCCGGGGCCCCCGCGGGCAGCTCGACGCCGCGCTCGCCCTCGGGCCGCTCGGGCTGCGCGTAGAGCACCTCGTCGATGCGCTCCAGGCTGTTCAGGCCACGCTGCACGACGCTGACCAGCCAGCCCAGCGAGAACAGCGGCCAGAGCAGGTAGGAGATGAAGGCCACGAAGGCGACCAGCTCGCCGACGCTGACCTCGCCCCGCACGGCCATGGGGCCGCCAGCCGCGAGCAGGAGGTAGATGCTGATGCTGCCCGCCAGCAGCAGCAGGGGCATGGCGGTGGCCTGGATCCACGCCAGCGAGATGTTCGTGTCGCGGAAGGCCGCGCTGCGCGCTGAGAAGCGGGCGACGAAGCTCTCCTCGGCCGTGAAGCCCTGGATGGTCTGCATGCCCTGGAGGCTGGACAGCACGTTGTCCGAGAGCTCCCCGAGCTGCCGCTGGGAGGTGCGGACCAGCGCGTGCATCTTGAAGATCGCGATCTGCACCACCAGCAGGCCTACGACCACCGGGATGACCACGATGCCGGTGAGGCGGGGCGACAGGCGGAACATCTCGCCCCCGGTGAAGAGCAGGGCCAGCACGACGTTGCAGATCTGCAGCCCGCCGAAGCCGACCATGGCCCGCAGGTAGGTGACGTCGTTGGCCGCCCGGCTGACGATGTCCCCGCCCTCGTGGGTGCTGAAGAAGCGGGGCTGCAGCCGGGTCAGCTGCCGGAAGATGTCGTTCTTGAGCCGGAACTCGACCAGGCGACCGGGCGTGAAGAACAGGACCCGCGAGGCCGTGCGCACCAGGATCATGCCCAGGCCCATCGCGGCGATGATCCAGACCTGGTCGCGCACCAGGGACAGGTCGCTCTCCAGCGCGTCGATGCCGACGGCCATGTGTACGGGGATGCGCACCGCGAGCCAGTTCGTCAGCGCGAGGAAGAGCATGCCGCCGAGGTACCAGGCCCAGAACGGGGCGGCGTAGCGCCGCATGAAGCGCGACAGCAGCCTCAAGCGTCGTGGTCCAGGTCGAGCGGCTCGGGGGCCAGCAGGCTGTCCGCTTCGTCGATCTCGTCGAGATCGGGATCCAGGTCCTCGGTGCGCTCCTGCCAGGCCGACTCGGCCTCGTAGACCTCGTCGGGGTCCTGGAGCAGGGACTCGTCCTCCCAGTCCTCGTCCTCGTCCTCGGCCGTCGTCATCTCGGTCTCGTCCGGGAGGTTCAGGATCTCGACCGGATCCTCGAGCAGCTCGTCGTCCTCCCACCAGGGCGGTTCGTTCGGGTCCGGAGGTTCCTTGCGCTCGTCGGGCAGGTGCATGGGCTTCAGACGTGGGCGGCGCTCATCCATCGACGCAGTCCGTGCCGTTGGTGACCTGCTGCTCGAGCGCGGCGTTGTGGGCGATCCAGCGGTCCACGATGTCCTCGTCGAGGCCGTGTCGCTGACAGGCGCTGCGCAGCAGGGCCAGGCGTCGTCGGAAGTGCCCCGAGTTGATCGGCGAGGCGGCGTGCGCGGCCCGCATCGTGCGGCCGGTGTAGCGCTGTGGGCCGCCGAGGTGGCCGCTGGCCAGCTCGAACTCGAGCTGCTTGATGCGGGACAGGTCCTTGCCCTGGAACATGAAGCCGATGATGAAGTCGCGGGCGACCACGTCGATGAAGTCGTCGACGAGGGCGCGCAGGCGCTCTTCGCCGACCCGCTGGTAGTCGCTGGGCTGATCCTGGCTCACTCAGTTCTTCCGCATCAGGCTGTAGTAGTCGAAGCCGATGTTGGAGATGCGCGTGAACCGCTTGTCCCAGAACCAGCCCTTTCGGTCGCTGCAGGACTCGAGGAAGTCCTGGCTGACCAACACCTCGCCCGCCTCGGCGATGTCCTCGCCCAGCTTGCTGGCCAGGTTGACCTGGTCTCCGTAGAAGTCGACGCCGTCGATGTCCAGGACGGGCCCGAAGCCCAGCCCCAGGGACATCCGCACGGTGTCGTCGGGGTCGCGGGCCGAGGACTCGCAGGCGGCGTGCAGGTCGATGGCGGCGTCCAGGGCCGCGTCCGGCGAAGGGAAGGTGGCGTACAGGTTGTCCGCCTCGAACTTGACCAGGCTGCCGCCGTGGCCGCGGACGATGGGGGCTGCCAGCGCGCGCATGCGCTGGATGAGGCCGAGGAAGTGGAGGATTCCGTGGGCCTGGGTGATGCGGGAGAAGCCGCTCATGTCGCCGATCATCACGGCCAGCGGGCGCTGGTAGCGCTCCCGGATCTGCTCGTCGATGCGGGCGCGGGCCTCGGCGCCGGGCGAGGCGTTGCGAGCGGCGAGCAGGGACTCGAAGGCGAGGATGGCGGGGTGCTGCATGCCCCTGGCCGTAACGCGCAGGACCGGTCCAGGCTGGAACACACCGGGTGGTCCATTCTGGAACAGTCGGGACGGTCGAATGTGTCGATCACGTCGATGAACAGGGGCTGATCGACACCTGGCAGGGGTCTTGCTGACGTTCATCCTGCGTTCATGCAAGGAGGTCCCTGTGAACATCCGCTTCTGGGGGGTGCGCGGCAGCATCCCTGTCTCCGGCACCCGCTACCTGCGCGCCGGCGGCAACACCACTTGCCTCGAGATCCAGAGCCAGGGACACCGGCTGATCCTGGACGGCGGGACCGGCCTCCGAGCCCTCGGCGAGCGCCTGGGCTGGCAGCCGGTCGAGGCGCTGCTGCTCTTCACTCACGTGCACTGGGACCACATCCAGGGCGTGCCTTTCTTCGGGCCGGCCTTCCACCCGGGCTCGCGCCTGACCCTGGCGGGCGCCTCGCGCGACAGCGGCCGGCTCCGGGACGCGCTGGAGGCCCAGATGCAGCCGCCCCGCTTCCCCATCACGCTGGATGCCCTGCAGGCGCAGCTGGCCTGGCGCGACGTGCAGGGCGGCGAGGTCTTCGAGCACGGGCCCTTCCGCGTCCGCGCGCTCGAGCTGAGCCACCCCGATGGCGTGCTGGCCTGGCGCATCGAGGCCGAGGGTCGCAGCCTGGTCTTCGCCACCGACGTGGAGCACGGGGGTGTGATCGATCCGGCCCTGGTCGCGCTCAGCGAGGGGGCCGACCTGCTCGTGCACGACGCCCAGTACACCGGGGCCGAGTACCGGGGCGAGGCCGGACCGAGCCGCGTGGGCTGGGGGCACTCGACCCTGGAGGAGGCCTGCGAGGTGGCCCGTCGAGCCGGGGTGCGCGAGCTCGCGCTGTTCCACCACGACCCCAACCGGGACGACGACGCGCTCGCGCTGCTCGAGGCCCGCGCGCGCGAGGCCTTCCCCAGCTGCTTCGCGGCGCGTGAGGGCGCGCCCCGAGCGCTTTGACCGGCCTGGACGAGCGGCGCTACGCTGCGCACATCGTCCGTCGACTGCTCGGCGAGCGCAGCGGAGAGACCGTGGCCGACTGGCTCTCGGACGAGGAGCTGGAGCGTCGCCTGGACCTGGACGAGGTCCTGCGGCGCGTGATGGACCAGCTCACCTCGCGGCTGGGCGCGGACCGAGGCACGCTCTACCTGGTGGACCACGCCAGCCAGGAGCTGGTCAGCCGGGTCGCTCACCTGCCCGAGATCTCCGAGATTCGCCTGCGCATCGGCGAGGGCATCGCCGGTCGGGTGGCGGCCACCGCGCGCCCCCTGCGCATCCCCGCGGACGACGAGCTGGCCCCCATCGCCCGCCGGATCGACAGCGAGACCGGCTACGAGACGCGCAACCTGCTGTGCGTGCCGGTGCTGGACCAGGGCGTGGTGGTGGCGGTCGCCCAGCTGCTCAACAAGCGGGACGGGGACTTCGACGCGGACGACCAGCAGCGGGTGGTCGCCCTGTCCGAGCGCATCGCCGAGCTGCTGGACCGGACCAGCCTCAGCGGTCAGCTGCGCCCCACCAGCCGCCAGCCGCTGGCCTTCCGCTACAACCACATCGTCGGGGACTCCGCCGCGATGCAGCGGGTCTACGAGCTGACCCGACGGGCCGCGCGCACCGACGCCACCGTGCTGGTCCGAGGCGAGAGCGGCACGGGCAAGGAGCTGGTCGCGCGGGCCATCCACGACAACTCGCCGCGCTCGTCGGGCCCCTTCGTGAAGGTCGACTGCGCGGCGCTGCCCGAGACCCTCATCGAGAACGAGCTGTTCGGCCACGAGCGGGGCAGCTTCACGGGCGCGGACGGGGCTCGGCCCGGCAAGGTCGAGGCCGCCCAGGGCGGCACGCTGTTCCTGGACGAGATCGGCGAGCTGTCGCTGGCCGTGCAGGGCAAGCTCCTGCGCCTGCTCCAGGACCGCAGCTACCTGCGGATCGGTGGCAGTCGTCCTCGAAAGGCCGACCTGCGCTTCGTCTGCGCCACCCACGTCGACCTCGAGGCGGGGGTGCGCGCGGGCTCCTTCCGCCAGGACCTCTACTACCGGCTGCGGGTCGTCGAGGTGTGCCTGCCGTCGCTGCGCGAGCGCGGGGGAGGGGACCTGGACAGGCTGGTCGACCACTTCCTGCACCAGTTCGGTCGCCAGCACAGCCGAGGTGAGCTGCAGCTCTCCGACGCCGCCCGCGCGGCGCTGCACGCCCACGACTGGCCGGGCAACGTGCGCGAGCTGCAGCACTGCCTTGAGTCGGCCGTCGTTCTCAGCGAGGGCAGGCTGCTGAGGCGCGGCGATCTCCGGCTCGGGGCGGGCCCCGCCCAGCCCCCCGGCAGCTTCCGGAGCGAGCTGCTGCCGCTCCGAGATCTGGAGGCCGCCTACGTCGAGCACGTGCTACAGCTGTGCAGCGGCAACAAGAGTGAAGCCGCGAGGTTGCTGGGGATAGGTCGCAACACCCTGCTCCGAAAGCTCAAGAAGAGCTGAGCCCGGTGCGAACACCTGAGTGGAGTCTGCGATGCGTGAGTTCTTGAGCGACGAGGCCGGCGCGACCAGCATTGAGTACGGGCTCATCGCGATGGTCGTCAGCGTGGGCATCATCGTGTCCCTGCAGGCCTTCGCTGGCGCGCTCTCGGGCCTCTGGTTCTACGTCTCGGACACCATCGACGCGGCGCTCTGAGCTCGCTCTGAGCCGCCAGGCGCGGCTGTATGCGGGGCTGCTCGCGGCCTCGGGCTTCTGCGCCCTGGCCTACGAGGTCCTGTGGATGCGGCGCTTCGCGCTGCTCTTCGGCGCAGGGGCGCTGGCGGTCACGCTGACGGTGGCCGTGCTCTTCGGAGGCCTGGGCCTGGGCGGCCTGCTGGGCCCCCGGCTGGGCCGGCGGCTGGCGCCCAACCGGGTCTACGCGCTGCTCGAGCTCTTCGCGGCGGCCTGGGCGCTCTCCCTGCCGAGCCTGCTGCAGGCCCTGACCCCCCTCTACCGGGAGCACGCCTCGCTGGGCACGCAGGCGCTGCTGGTGGTGGTGCTGGCCGGGCCCCCCGCGCTGGCGCTGGGCGCGACCCTGCCGGTGCTGGCCCGAGGGCTGCCGGACCGCAGCACCCTGTCCCGGCTCTACGCGGCCAA
>CALGIB010000890.1 GCA_937915955.1 uncultured Pseudomonadota bacterium | reverse complement strand
ACGGGACCAGCACGTCCCCCACCGTGTAGGTCGGGAAGCCTGGCGCGCGAAAGCTGCCCGCCAGCTCCAGCCAGCGCTGGCCCACGACGTAGCCCAGGACCGCGCCGGGGTAGTCGGGCTCGACCAGCTCCCAGTCCGCCGCCTCGAGCCAGCTCGACAGCTCCTGGGCGCGGGCGCAGTGCAGCCCCGCGGCGTGCAGCGCCTGGCTGCGCACGATGAAGTCGACGACGGCCTGGGGATCCCCCGGATCGGTCTGGGGCCCGACGGCCCGGAGCACCGCCCGGATCTGGGCGTCGGCCTGCTCCAGGCGAGCCCGCTCCCGATCGTCCAGGGTGCCCTGGACCAGCGCGCGCAGCTCGGCCAGCTCAGCTCGGGCCGCCTCGAACCGGGGGTCCAGGCTCAAGGCCCGGTCAAAGGCGCTGCGGGCCTCGGCCTCGTCCCCGGCGTCCTGCGCCTCGAGCCCCTGGCCGTAGGCGCTCAGGGCCTCGAAGGACTCGGTGCTGGCCTGGACCATCAAGGCGCGGCGCTCCTTGGCGGAGATCTGCACCTCGATGCCGGCCAGCAGCTCATCGACGAGCTCCTTCTCGACGGCGACCCAGTCGCTCAGCGCCCCGGATGCGTCCGCCGCGACCAGCACCCGACCGGAGTCCCCGTCCACCACCCGCGCGTCCAGCTGGAACTGCCCGGCCAGCACCGAGTAGCTGCCGACGACCAGCCACTGGGCGCCCAGGCCCTTGCCCAGCGTGCGCGCCGTCTCCTCGTCCACGAAGCCCGTCGACGACAGCTCGATCTCGTCCAACAGCGCCCGCAGGCGGTCGCGCTCCACCAGCTGCAGCGCCTCCAGGCCCGCGAGATCGCTCATCAACATGCCCGCGAGGCCCTTGCCGAGGCCCGCGGTCTCCTCGGAGCCGGCCCCGGTCTCGAGCGGCAACACCGCGACTGTCTCGGCCCGAGCCAGGCCGATCAGGAGCGCGATCACGCCAGGACCCGGTCGCCCACGGGTCGCCCCGCGACGTTCAGCACGGTCCCCCAGGACCAGCCCTCGGGGCGCTGCCAGGCGCCGGGGGCCAGCTCCGCGAGCGCGTGCTCCAGCGCCACGCCCAGCGCGTCCCCGCTGCCCGAGTGGACCTTGACGGCGAGCCCCACGCCCCGCTCGGGCAAGGCCAGACAGAACAGGCCCTGGGCGCCGATCTTGACGACCATGGCCTCCTGCCGGCCGGCCATGAGCTGCTCGTCCAGGCGCCCGGTGCCGCTCGTCAGGTGGGGGTGGGCCATCATCGCCGCCCCGATCCGGTGCAGCCGGGCCTCGCCGCCCTGGAAGCTCTCGGCCAGGTGGCTCCAGGCCCGCGCCATGCCCTCGATCGAGAGCACCCAGCTGGGCACGCCGCAGCCGTCGATGCCGTGCAGGGGCGCCTCGTCAGCCAGGCGTCGGACCAGCTCGCGGATGGCCTGCTGCAAGGGGTGGTCGACGCCGCGGTAGTCCCCTCCCCAGCCCCGGTTCCGGCAGCCGGCCACCATGAAGGTGTGCTTGCCCGAGCAGTTGTTGTGCACGTCGCTGATGCGACCGCCCGCGCGCAGCAGGTCCTCGTGGGCGCCGCTCCACAGCGGCGCGTGACCGCCGCAGCCCAGCGCCGACTCGGGCACCTCGAAGCGCTCGAGCAGCCCACGGACCAGCGCGACGTGCTCGGGCTGACCGGCGTGCGAGGCCGCGCCGACGGCCAGCTCCTCGTCGCTGCAGGGGGCCTCGTCCAGAGCGCCCCAGGAGCACCAGAGCTGGAAGGGCTTGGCCGAGGACCGCCAGGTGCTGGTGATCGGCTCGCCGAGCCGACCCACGACGCGTCGCCCCTGGACGGCCACCGCGCTGAAGGGGTGCACGGCCTCGACGTACCCGCCGCGCCGCTGAAGGACGCGAGGGGTCACTTCTTCTTCCCGCCCCCGCTGCTGCTCTTCTTGCCGCCGCCGCCGCTCTTGCCGCCGTCGCTGGTGCTCTTCTTGCCGCCGCCCTTGTCCGAGCCGCCCTTGTCCGAGCCGCCCTTGTCCGAGCCGCCGGCGAGGGACTTCACGCCCTGCAGGAAGCCGGTGGCCGAGGCCACGATGCCCTGGATGCGGGCGGGGGTGTCCTTCAGCGCGCGCAGGTTGTCCATGACCACCTCGAGCTGCTTGGCGCTCTTCTGCAGCGTCATGTTGTTCTTCTGCAGGAGCTCGGGCGTCAGCTGGTCCGGCAGCGCCGAGGCCGTCTCGATCAACGCCTTGACCTGATCGGGGTAGGCCTGGATGTCGCTGACGATGGCCTTGGACTCGCTCACGCCCAGGTTCGCCGCGTCGATGCCCAGCCGCACGTTGTCGGGCACCGCGTCGCTGGCCGACAGCGTGATCTCCCCGCCGTTGGTGGCCACCCGCAGCTTGCCCTTGGCGTCCTGCTTGAGCTGATCGAAGGCGGTCTGGATCGGCTGGTTCCTGCCCACGCCGACGGCCGCCTTGAAGCCGGTGTCGATGCGGAGCATGCGCACCTCGAGCAGGGTCAGGTCGGACTGGATGTCCTTGGCCTCCTGCCAGGTGGGCTTGAACTCCTTGATCTGACCGACCTTGATCTGCGCGTACTTGGCCTCGACCGCCGCGATGTCCTCGCTCGAGGCCTCCACCGACTCCGAGGAGCCCTTCTTCGCGCTCGAGTCCGAGGACCCGCCCGTCTTTTTGCCTGCGTCCGCGGTGGGGACCATGAGGACCGCGCCCAGGAGCGCGAGGGGTAGCCAGCGTCGCAAGTTCACCTCCACCGCGACACTAACGCCGGATACAAGCCGCCACTTCCAGTTCCCCACCGAGGCGCCCCATGCAGCCCTGGATCGACACCCTCCCGACGCCGAACCCCGACGCGCTCATGTTCAAGCTCGAGGCGCCCCTCGTGGAGCGCGGGACCTACGAGTACGGCAGCGCCGAGCGGGCCCAGAGCTCTCCCCTGGCCCGCCGCCTGTTCGCGCTCGAGGGCGTCACCCTGGTGCTCGTCACCAGCCGCTTCGTGACCGTGAACAAGGCCGCCCGTGCCTGGCCCGAGCTGGTGCCCGAGGTCAAGGCCGCGCTCCGAGCCCACATCGCCTCGGGCGAGGTCGCGGTGCCCGAGGCAGACGCGATGCGGGCCGTCGACACCGACAGCGAGCTGGCGCGTCAGATCGTCGAGCTCATCGACGAGGAGATCCGTCCGGCCGTGGCCCAGGACGGCGGCGACGTGCAGTTCGTGGGCCTGACCGCCGACAACGTCGTGCAGGTCCGCCTCATCGGAGCCTGCTCGAGCTGCCGCTCGGCCA
>CALGIB010000889.1 GCA_937915955.1 uncultured Pseudomonadota bacterium | reverse complement strand
CCACCCAGCGCCGCCTCACCGAGCTCCTTGCCCGCGGCGGGCTTTCCAGCCGCCTCGCCCTTGGCGCCGCCCTTGGCGCTGGCCTTCTTGCCGACCACGCCGGCCGCCAGCTGGGGGCGCTCGCCCTTCTTGGGCGCCGACTTGGGCAGCCCCGCCGAGGCGCGACGGCCCTCGGCCGCCTTCTTCTTGAAGGCCTCGGGGTCGTTGCCCTTGGCGACGGCCTTGTCCTCCATCTTCTCCACCATCTCGGGGTTGGCCCGCGCCTGGACGGCGAGCTCAGCGCCGACGAACTGCTCGAGCGCGGGGTTGTCCCCCTTCTCGGCGAGCTCGGCCATGGCCTCGAGCACGGTGGCCATGGCCTCGTCCGTCTCGTTCTGCTCCGCGGTCGCGGCGGCAGCGTGCGACATCTCCACGCCGGTGGCGATGACGATCAGGCCCGAGAACAGCCAGCCCGTCTTGGGCGGCGCGTCGGGGTCCCGCTCCATCCACACACCCAGCACGCCGGCGAGGCCAGCGACGAGCACACCCACGAAAGTGACGATCAGTCCGGTGTCCATGACCTACTCCTGGCCTTCGGTGGTGGCTTCGCCCTCGACGTCCTCGCCCTCGGGGGGCGCGGTGTCCTCGACCGGCAGCGGCTCGGGCATGTCGATCTTCTCGCCGCCCTGCGCCTCGATCAGCCTGGCCAGATCCTCGTCCCCCGAGGCCATGGCGATCTCGGTCACCATGCCCATCATCCGGGCCAGGTCGGCCTTCTTCGCCAGGTTCTCCTCGGCGTCCAGCATCGACTGGGTCATGCCCACGCCGATCGCCGAGCTGATCAGCACGGTCATCGCGACGGCGAAGCCTATGGGCCGGCTGGTGTCCCTGCCGATCCACAGACCCAGGATGGCAGCGAGTCCACCGATGAAGAGGGCGCTCATCGAGCTGATGAGCCCCGGGGACCAGATGCTGGCGTCAGCATCCTGGGCGAAGGCCAGACCGGGCACCAGCAGCGCCGCTGCGAGGCCCAGTGCAGAGAGAGCACGCATGAAGACTCCGTTTCCTGGCGGGCCAGCTAACGGCCCCGGACCCAAGGCGACAGGGCGGTGTTACCCAGGGCGCACCGTGAAGATCAACTCTCGGCACCTCCGCAGCGAGCTGGTCCACAGCGAGCTGGCCAACCGGATCAACTACGCGCAGTGCTGGGAGGACGAAGACGTCCTCCAACGCGCGCTGCGGGTCGGCCCCGGCGATCGGGTGCTGAGCGTCTGCAGCGGCGGCGACAACAGCCTGCGTATGGCCCTGGACGGCGCCGAGGTCGTCGCGCTGGACCTGTCCCAGCCCCAGCTGGCCGTGACCGAGCTGAAGCTGGCCGGCCGGCTGCTCCCCTACGAAGAGCACCTGCAGCTGCTCGGCCTGCTCAAGGCCGGCCGCCGCGTCGGCCTCTACCACCGCGTCCGGCACGACCTGAGCGAGGCCAGCCGGGCCTTCTGGGACGCCAACGAGGCCACCATTCGCGTCGGGGTGCTCAAGCTCGGACGCTTCGAGCGCTACCTCGAGACCTTCCGCACCCGCCTGCTCCCCCTCGTCCACCGCCGCAGCACCGTGCGGGCCTTCCTGGAGCTCGGCAGCCTGGAGGCGCAGCGCGCCTTCTACGAGGAGCGCTGGGACCGACTGCGCTGGCGGGCCCTGTTCCGGATGTTCTTCTCCAAGACGGTGATGAGCCGCATGGGCCGCAGCCCGGAGCAGTTCGCCCAGGTCGAGGGCCCCGTCGCCGAGGCCTTCCTGGCCCGCGCGAAGCACGCCTTCACCGAGCTGCCCGTCGCGACCAACCCCTACCTGCAGTGGATGCTGGCCGGCGAGTATTCGGACCTGGAGTGCAGCCGCAGCTACCTGACGCGGGCGGGTCACGCCGGGCTCGAGGACGCCTACGAGCGCATCTCGCTGGTTCACGGGGACATCGAGACGGTGCTGCCCCGGGCCGGGACGATGTCGGCCTTCAACTTCAGCAACCTGTTCGAGTATGTGCCGCCGGAGCACCACCGCCTGCTGCTCGAGCTGGCCCTGGAGCACAGCCGGCCCGGGGCGCGCATGGCCTACTGGAACACCCTGGTCCCCCGGCACCGACCCGCCACTCTGGCCGATCGACTGCAGCGCCACGAGGAGCTCTCCGCCGAGCTGCTGGGCCAGGACCGCGCCTTCGTCTACGGCGGCTTCAACCTGGAGACGGTCCTGTGAGCGAAGCCAACGCCGGCCGCCGGCGCGACACCCTCGGCCCGGCCATCATCGACCGCATCTACCAGCTGCGCTGGCTGGCCATGTTCCTGGCTGTGGCGCTCATGGGCCTGGCGGGCTGGGCCGCCAAGGACATCGGCGTCGACAACTCGGTCGAGATCTGGTTCCTCGAGGACGACCCGACGCTGGTCGCCTACCACGACTTCCAGCGGACCTACGGCAACGACGAGGTCGTGGTCATCGCCATCAGCGACGCGGACACGATGCTGGACGCGGAGGGCTACGAGCGGCTCCGCGAGGTCGGTCGCCGGGCCCTGGCCGTGGACGGCATCGCCGAGGTCACGTCGCTGGCCACGGCGCTGGATGTGAGGGCGGACGGCTTCTCCATCGAGATCGAGCACCTGGTCCCCGAGCAGGTCCAGGACGAGGCGGCCCTGCGCGAGCACATCCTCGCTGACCCCACCCTCGTCGGGACGCTGATCTCCGACGACGGCAAGACCGCCCTGGTGCTGGC
Source organism: uncultured Pseudomonadota bacterium (assembly GCA_937915955.1). Lineage (GTDB taxonomy): Bacteria > Myxococcota_A > UBA796 > UBA796 > CAJQPC01 > JAAESX01. The sequence continues at coordinate 780 of CALGIB010000889.1, read as the reverse complement.
TCGCATGGAGGCGATGGGCGACATCGACGCCCGACGTGACGGCATCCTGGCCAACCTCGAGGCCTCGCTCTCGGACCTGCCCCACCGCAGCGCCGGCATCGGGGTCATCTACGCAGCGCTGAACCAGCTCGCGACGGTGGACTCGGCGGTCTTCATCGGGGCCAGCTACGGCCTGATCCTGCTGCTGCTCCTGCTGCTCTACCGGCGCATCCTGCCGGTGGTGGTCACGCTGGGCATCGTGGCGCTCGGCGCGGTCTGGCTGATGGGGGCGATGGGCCTGGCGGGCCGCGACATCAACATGGTCACGATGGTGCTGCCGACGCTGGTGACCATCATCGGGGTCAGCGACTGCGTACACATCCTGGGCCACGCCGCGGCGGTGGCGCGCGAGCACCCCGACATGCCCCGGCGCGAGCGGGTAGCCAAGGCCGTTGGCTTCATGTTCTGGCCCTGCCTGTTCAACACCCTGACCACCGCGATGGGCTTCCTGGCCCTGGTCGCCGCGCCGATGGCGGTGGTCCGCGACCTGGGCCTGTTCGCCGCCGTCGGCCTGTTCGCCGCCTTCGTCGCCGCCATCGTGGGCTGCACCTTCGCACTGCAGTGGGGCGCGGCCGAGCCTCGGGACAGCGACCGGGGCTGGCTGGCCAGCGGCGTGGGCTGGCTGGCGGAGCTGGGTATCCAGCGACCGGGGGCGGTCCTGGCGGTGACGGGCCTGGTCACGCTGGTCTGCGCGATCGGCGCGGCGCGGCTGCACGGCGCCGGAGACGATCTGTTGATCGT
>CALGIB010000888.1 GCA_937915955.1 uncultured Pseudomonadota bacterium | reverse complement strand
CCTCGGCCGGCGCGGCGGCGCTGGTGGCGGCTAGCCCGGTGCTGCTGCACGAGGTCGTCGGCGGCCGGCCGGATGACCTGGTGGTGTGGCCGGGGCTGTTGGCGCTGGCCTTCCTGTGGAGGGGCGGGCGCTGGGCCATCGCGGCGGGCCTGCTCGCGGCGCTTCAGGGCACGCTCTACGCCTGGCACGGGGTCCTGCTGCTGATGGCCGGGCTGTTCTTGATCCGCTCGCGCCGGGACGCGCTGGTCGCGGGCCTGGTGGGGGTCCTGGCCGTCACGCCCTACCTGATCTGGCTGGCCTGGGGCCTGTCCACCGTGCCCAGCGACCGGCCGGACGCGGGCTACACGGCGCTGCCGCTGGCGGGGCTCTGGCCGGGAGAGTGGGGCATGCCGGAGCGCTTCCTCGTCCACCCGCTGCTGCTGTCCGTGTCCTTGTTGGGTGTGCGCGGGGGTCGGCGCTGGCTGGGGGCCGGGCTGCTCGCGCTGTTGCTGGCGCTGGGGCCAGGGATCTGCTGGCTGGTGGGGGACGAGCCGCTGGTCTCGGGGCCCTGGGCCTGGGTGGCCTGGGCCATCCCCGGGGCGGCGCGCATGCACCACCCGCTGCGGGCCGTCCTGCTGGCCCTGCCGCTGCTGGCGGTCGCGACGGCGCTGGGTCTGGAGCGCATGCGCTGGGGGTCGTGGCTGGCCGGGGCGCTGGGTCTGGCGGCGCTGGGCTACGCGCCGACGCTGGAGAAGGCGGCGGCCTACGACGTGGATCCGGTGCCACCCTTCGCCTCGGTGGAGGTCTCGGGGCCCGGCCTGGACCTGCTGGGCGCCGAGCACAAGATGAGCCTGGCGCTTCAGACCGTGCACGGCGAGGCGGTCATGGAGATCCCCTCGCAGCGGCGCGAGGACCCGGTGATCCACGCTCTGGCGGAGGGCGTGGACCCCGGGCCGGCGTTCTGGGACCGCCTGCGGGCGATGGGGGTGCGCGAGGTCTGGGTGTTCGACCGACGCGGGGACGGCGAGGCGGCCCGCGCGGTGGTCGAGGCTGCGCTGGGGCCGCCGGTTCGGGAGGGCGTCTACGAGCTCTGAGGCTAGACCTCGACGACCTCGCCGGCCCTCAGGCACCGCAGCGCACACCCCTCGACGTCGAGATCGTCGGGGTAGTGCACCAGCGCCAGCCTGCTCCGCAGCGGCTCGGGGACCGCCAGCAGGTCCTCGATCGGCGTGTGGATGCCCAGGTTCGTCTCGTGGATCACCAGATCCCCGACCGAGAGCCACTCCAGCAGCCCGGGGTCGAAGCTCGTGTCGCAGCTGTAGGCCAGGGTCCGGCCGCCCGCTGAGATGCGCAGCGCCGTCGTCGGGATGTGATGCCGGGTCAGCCGGGCCTCGATGGAGAACGGACCGACCTGCACCGCCGAGGTGGTGCTCAGCTCGGTCGTGTCGGCCAGATCATCCAGCGTCAGGCGGTGCGGCTGTCCGGCTTCGTCCCGGACCGTGTCCATGCCCGGCGCCAGGCGCTCCCAGGTCCGGGCCAGCACCTGGGGGTGGGCCAGGATCGAGGCCTTGCGGCCCAGCGCGAAGCGCGAGAACCAGAGCAGGCCCTCGAGCCCTGAGCAGTGGTCCCCGTGGAGGTGGGTGATCAGCACCGCGTCGAGCTGACCCAGGTCCGGCGCCTGAGCCTCGTACAGCACCTTGCGGATGGGATGCGGGCAGTCGATCAGCAAGCAGAAGCCGTCGTGCTCCAGCACGAAGCAGGTCGAGTAGCTCTGCTGGGAGAAGGCGTCTCCCACGCCCAGCACGTGCAGCTTCAACGCTTCTTCCCGACGTGCAGCGCCTGGTTCAGCTCGAGCCCGACGTAGGCCGGCGCGCCCTCGGACAGGGGGAACCAGCTCACGGACAGGTCGATGCCCGTCGACCAGCGCTCGAAGAAGTTGTCCCCCGGGATGGTCTTGCCCCACTCGTGGGCGAACCCGACGCCGCCCTGCAGGCCGCTGCGGTGGTTGATGTTCTCGCCCACCCCGAACAGCACGCCGCCGTAGTCGTCCAGGAAGTCCTGCTGAGCGGTCTCGTGGTGGTGGTGGAAGCCCAGCCGGAAATAGGTCGGCCCTTTGTAGAGGCGCGCTCCCAGCAGGATCGAGCCGATCTCGCGCGAGCCGTTCCAGCCCCAGCCCTCGGCCCCCGCGCCCTCCAGCGTGATCGGATCGAAGTGCAGCAGCAGCCGCCCTTCGGCCTTGGCGGCGCCGCCCTCGGGAGCCGCCATGCCCGCGTACAGGCCGCCGACCAGGGTCACCGGGCGCTCGGTGGGAGGGGCCGCGGAGGCCGAAGACAGTGCGAGGAGGAGGGAAATCACGAGATCATCGTTATCCGTGCCCGCTCGATCCCGCCTGCTCCTGGTCCTCGCGCTCGCCACGCTGCTGCGTGTGCTGCGCGCCGGGCTGCGCTGGGACGAGGTCGCCTGGCAGTACGCGGCCTACACGGGCCCGACCGTGGACGCGCTCACCGAGGGGCGCCTGTTGGACGCCTGCACCACCTGGATCGGACTGCACCCGCCGCTCTGGCCCCTGCTCCACGCGACCCAGGAGCTGCTGAGCCCGGTCCCCGCGATCTTCCTGCTCACCTCGGCGGCGCTGTCGCTGATCGCGGTCTGGGCCTTCCGAGACAGACCCCTGGTCGCGCTGCTCCTGGCGACCTCGCCCGTGCAGCTGGCCTACGCCGGGGAGCTCAACGACTACCCTCTGGTCGCCGCGCTGGTGGCGCTCGCCTGGGCCTGGCGGGGGCGCCCCTGGCGCCTGGCCGTGCTGCTCGCGCTGTCCTGCTGGACCCACGTGCTGGCGGCCGTCGTCGTGTTGACCGTGATCCTGAGCCAGCGCCAATGGCGGGGCCTGACCGGTCTGCTCGCGGGGCTGCCTCTGGCCCCGGGCGCCATGGAGCTGATCCAGGACGCGCACACCTACAGCCAGCCGCCGCTGAAGCTGACCGAGTCGATCCGGGACTACGGCGCCCGCTTAGGGGGCCTGGGCCTGGCGCTGCTGCCCTTCGCGGTGCTCGGTGGCCGCCGCCTGCCGAGCGTGGCGCTGGGGCTCGGCGCGGGCCTGCTCTTCTACGTCGGCCTGGTGCTCTCGGGCGTGGCCGCGCCCCACCAGTTCATGTACCTGTTGGCCTTCGGCGCGCCCTTCTTCCTGCTCGTCGAGGCGGGCGCCCAGGGACGCTGGCGGCTCGTGGTCCTGGGCCTGGCCCTGACTCAAGGGGCCTGGTGGGCGGGCTTCGAGGGGCTCCGCCTGGCCCAGGTCACCAACTCCGAGGAGCGCGGCGTCGACCTCGCCGTCGAGCGCTCGCGGCGGGGCGAGGCCCTCTACCTGCTGGCCAGCTCGGGCAACAACGACGACGACAAGGGCCTGGTCAGCCCGACGCTCTGGCGGCTGCCGCCTTGGGAGCCGATGCCGATGAGTCGGCCCTACGGCTTCGACTACGACGATCACCGCCACGGTCAGCCGCGGACCTGGCGCGGGCGGACGGTCTACGTCAACGACCACCTGCGCGATGAACTCAGCCAGGCCATCCAGGCCCACGGGCGGCTGTTCCTGGTCGTCTACGACGCCCACGCGGGTCTGATCGATGAGGTCCAGCGGCGCTTCGGTCCGGGCGAGGAGATCGGCGAGGACCGGCTCTGGGTGTTCGAGGGTTCGACGGTGGGTGTCGAAGGACCGAACACTTCTCCTTCCAAGTAGGCGGGATCCCGTTCGACGAGGGTGGCACGTCCGCTGCAAGGGTCCCCGCGGCACCACCTGGGGAGGGAAGGATGGAGTTGATCTCGCTGCGTTCGAGCGGAGGGGACCTGTTCCGGAGCGCGGTCGAGGCCCAGGGCTTCGTCCGGCGCGCCGAGCGCCTGGGGTTGGAGCGGGACCGCCGCCTCCTCGCCTGGCGCATCGTGCCCGGGCAGGCCGAGCTGTTGGTCCTCGGCGAGGGGGACCGGGCCCAGTGGCTGCGGCTGCTCCGCTCGGGCCACGCCCTGGCCCTGGGCGTGCCCGGAGGCCTCAGCTGGGCCCCCGCGCGCTGCCAGGATGTGGGCCTGGAGGGCGCGCTGTCGCGGCTCCACGCGCTGCCCTTCGAGCCCCTGGACTGCTCGCTCTGGGACGCGACGGGCCTGCGCCACCGGCGCCTGGACGTGGGTCTGCTGCGCTTGAAGTCGCCGGCCTGGCACTTCGCCGTCGCCGGGCTCTCGAGCCCGCCGCTGAGCCCCGAGGCCTTGCCGTTCGTGCCGTGGAGCCGACTCCTGGACGTGGTCGGCTACGTCACCGCGCGCCCGCCGAGTGCGCGGGCCAACGGCGTGCTGTTGAGCCAGCTCGCGGCGCTGGTCGGCTGGCAGAGCGAGGCCGTCGCGGCGCTGCGAGGGGTGTCGCCGGACGCGATCCGCAAGGGCCTGCGCCAGCCGCTGAAGGCAGAGCTCGAGGCCTGCCTGGTCTGGCTCTTCGAGCCGCGCTTTTGCCCTCAGATCGAGAGGCCGACGGTCAGGTCCAGCTCCTGGGAGAGCAGCCCGTTCAAGATGGGCAGCATGGGCTCGGCGCTGTCGCGCTCCAGCCACTGACCATCGACGAGCTTGAAGTGCCAGGCCCGCAGCCGGGCCGAGAGCCAGAGCTCCTGGACCGGGACCTGCTGCGAGAGCACGTAGGTCTGCCCGGACTCGAAGTCGATCTTGAGGACCCCCGCCGCGAAGGTCGGGTCGTGCTCGTCCGAGTCCAGGTTGTCGAGCTGCTCGAACAGGCGGGTCAGGGCCTGGTCGACGACCTGGCGGAACTCGTTCTCGGTCATCAGACCTCCAGCAGGATGCGTTCGGGAGCCTCGACGCACTCTTTGATGCGCTTCAGGAAACCGACGGCCTCGCGCCCGTCGATGATGCGGTGGTCGTAGGACAGCGCGAGGTACATCATCGGCCGCAGCTCGATGGTCGTGCCCACCGCCACCGGGCGCTGCTGGATGGTGTGCATGCCCAGGATTCCGACCTGCGGGGGGTTCAGGATCGGCGTGCTCATCAGGCTGCCGAAGACGCCGCCGTTGCTGATCGTGAAGGTGCCGTCCTTGAAGTCGTCGACGCGCAGCTTGTTGTCGCCGGCCCGGCTCGCCAGGGCTCGGATGCCCTGCTCGGTTGCGGAGAAGCTGAGCTGGTCGGCGCCCTTGAGCACGGGGACCACCAGGCCTCGGGGGCCGCTGACGGCCACGCCGATGTTGTAGAAGCGCTTGTAGAGCACCTCGTCGCCGTCGATCTCGGCGTTGACCGCCGGGTAGGCCTTCAGCGCGTCGATGGTGGCCTTGACGAAGAAGCTCATGAAGCCCAGCTTGATGCCGTAGCGCTTCACGAAGTCCTCCTGATACCGCTCGCGCAGGTCCAGGATGGGCTTCATGTCGACCTCGTTGAAGGTCGTCAGCATCGCGGCGTCCTGCTGGGCCTGGACCAGGCGGCGCGCGATGGTGCGGCGCAGCGGGGTCATCTTCACGCGATCGATCTGGCCGGGACCCGAGGCCTTGGCTGGGGCCGGCGCGGACTGACCGCCCTGGGCCACGGCCGCGCTCAGCGCAGGAGCCGGCGCCTTCGCGGCGGCCCGCACGTCCGCGGTGGTGATGCGCCCGCGGCTGCCGCTGCCCTGCACCGAGCCCAGATCAACGCCCTCCTCGCGAGCGGCCTGCCGGGCCACTGGGCCGGCG
>CALGIB010000887.1 GCA_937915955.1 uncultured Pseudomonadota bacterium | reverse complement strand
CATGGTCCACAACGGCCGCCACTGCTCGGTCGTGGACACCTGGACCTGCGAGGACGTCGCGGCCACCTGGGACCAGGTCTGCCTGCCCTGCGAGGCCGAGTACGACTGGTCACGGGACTACGACTGGATGGAGGGGACCCTGGCCGAGGGCGAGACCATCCGGCCAGTCGACGCCGCCTCCGTGCACGACCACCAGCTGGAGACCGCCGACGGGCTGGGCAGCCTGGACGTCGTGGTCCTGGACAGCCACGGCGAGGACCCCAACACCGCCGGGCTGACCCTGCTCTACAGCCACGGCAACTACGCCGGGATCGAGCACTACGCGCCGCGCATCCGGATGCTGCACGAGGCCGGCTACCGGGTGGTGGCCTGGGACTACCGCGGCTACGGCAAGAGCGAGCCGGCCAGCGCCCCCAGCGGGGACCAGTTCCTGGCCGACGCCTCGACGGTGCTGGACTGGACGCTGGACGAGCTGGGCACCGATCCGGGCGATCTGGTGCTCTACGCCAACTCGCTGGGGGCCATCCCGGCGACCGAGATGAGCCTGCTGCGACCGGGCTGCGCGACGGTGCTCGAGGTGCCCTTCCCGGGCATCCAGGACACGGGTCGGGACGCCACGGGGCTGGACATGCCTGGCAGCTTCTTCACCTCGGGCCAGTTCGAGAACACCGAGAAGATCCGGGACTACCAGGGCCCCCTGCTGGTCCTGGTCGGCGAGCTGGACGACAAGTTTCCCGTCGAGACCGAGCGGGCCTTCGTCGACAACCACCCCGGCCCGCACGAGTTCGTGGTCTTCGAGGGGGCCCACCACGGCATCTCGAACACCGGCGTGCCCGAGACGGGCTGGTTCGAGTACGCCGCTAGGGTCGAGGACTTCCTGGTGGAGCAAGGCTGCGGGCTCTGAGCGACTACTGGGGCCGCCAGCCACGCTTCCAGGCGGCCAGGTGCCGCAGGAACTCCGTCACGGTGGCCGCGCGCACCTTGCTCTCGCCGCCCGGGCGAGGGCGCATCACCGCGTCCACCTCGCCGATGGCCAGCCCCAGCTCCTGGGCCTTGAGCAGGCACTCGGGGTCCAGGAACCAGTCCTGGCTGCGCAGGTCCAGCGCCTCGTAGGCCCCTCGGGTCAGCAGCTTCGGGCAGCCGTTGACGTCCATCGTGTCCACGCCGAAGCCCAGCTTCATGACCCCTCGGTAGACGCCGGTGATGAGCTCGCGCTGGCGCCCGTCCTGCCGCTCGACCCGCCGGGCCTTCACCAGGTCCAGGGGCTCCTCGCGGAGGCGCCTCCAGCAGCGCACCAGCACCTCGGCGTCCACCTGGCCGTCACCCCAGTACCAGCCCAGGATGGGCGTCGGGAGGCGCCGGAGCCCGGCCAGGATGCCGCCGCCGTAGCCGGCGTTCTGCTCCAGATGCAGCGCCAGGACCTCGGGCTGGCTCGCGCCCAGGCGGGTGACGATGCGGCCGGTCTCGTCTTTACTCCCGTTGTCGACCAGGGCCAGGCGAAAGCCGACGCGCTCGGCGCGCAGCGCCTCGAGCAGGTCCAGGATGACCGGCTCGCAGCAGTCCGCCTCGTCGTAGAGCGGGATGGAGAGGCCGAGCATCATGGGCCCAGCCAACATAGCCTCACGACCGCGGCCCGAGAAGCTCAGCGCACCTCGTCGTCCGTCAGCATCACGGCCTTGGTCGAGCGCGTCGCGGTGTAGTGCGCGGCCTCGCCGTCCCCGTCGACGTCCGACCACCCGTGGACCACGAAGTCCATGTCCGGGAAGGGATCGCCGGCCCGTGAGACCACATCGACCCGGTAGGTCCCGCGCACGTCGCCATCGGGGACCCAGCCGAGCCGCTGGTAGCAGTCCGGAGGTGCGTCCCAGCCCACCGCGCTCCTGTCCAGCTCCTCGAGGGCTCGAGGCCAGACCCCGCACGGGACGAACTCGTCGAAGGCCGCGTCGTAGGCGCGCTCGGCCGTGCGCAGGCCCTCGACGTTCTCGGGCACCTCGGACCGGAGCGCACGCTGGTTCATCCCGGCGCTGGCGTAGGCGCCCACGACGACAAGGATCACGCCGGCGGGCCAGGCCACGAGGATCGGCAGCAGCAGCCAGAGGAGCATGGGGCCAGCTTGCCACGCCTTGGATGGGGAGCCGGCCCACGGCCGCGTTAGACGCCGCCGCATGTGGATCAAGGTCAACTTCAAGGGCAAGCAGGTCTGGGCCGAGTGCGGCGCCGACGGACTGCTGATCAGCAACCAGGGCCGCACCCCCGTGCGCTACTCCGACAAGCCCGGGTCGACCGTGTACGGCGGCGGCACGAGCCGGATCGAGCGGATCGGGGGTGAGGCGCCGCGCGAGCTCGAGGCGGGGGTCTCCGCCGACAGCGCGGGCCCCAGGAAGCAGACCGGCAAGGGCAGCGGCTTCGGCAGCGCCGGCAAGCGCACGGCCGGCCAGGCCCAGGCGGCGGTCCAGGATCTGAAGGCCCGCATGGCCGCCCTGCCCGAGGGCACCCACCTGGCCTTCACGGACGGGGCCTGCAAGGGCAACCCCGGGCCTGCCGGGGCGGGCGCGGTGCTCAAGCTGGCGGACGGACGGGTGCTCGAGGACAGCCGCTCCTGCGGCGTCGCCACGAACAACGTGGGCGAGCTGACGGCCATCGACATGGCCATCGATCTGCTCGAAGGCGCCGGGATCGAGCCCACCGCCAGCGTCGCGCTGTTCACCGACTCCAGCTACGCCATCGGCGTGCTGCAGCAGGGCTGGAAGGCCAAGGCGAACGTCACGCTCATCCTGGGACTCCGCCAGCGCCTCCGCGCCTGGCCCGGACTGAGCCTGCACTGGGTCCCCGGCCACTCGGGCGTGCCCGAGAACGAGCGCGCCGACGAGCTGGCCGTCGCCGGCTGCGTCGGCTGAGATCCTGTGGCATCACTGGTGGGGATGATCCTCCTCCTGGCCTGCACAAGCGCCCCCCTGCCCGTGGCTGACTCGGCGCTGGGGAACGACGACAGCGCCCGCGTCGACGAGGACTGCGCGCGCCTGCCCTTCTGGCGGGACGCGGACCGCGACGGCTACGGCGACCCCGAAGCCCTGCTCGAGGCCTGCAGCCAGCCCGAGGGCTACGCCGCCAACGACCTGGACTGCGACGACCAGGACCCCTTCGTCAGCCCGGACGGGCTGGAGGAGTGCAACGGCCGGGACGACGACTGCGACGGAGAGGTGGACCCTCCCGAGGCCTACGGTGCCGTGGACTGGTGGCCCGATCTGGACCAGGACGGCTGGGGCGATCAAGATCAGCCCGAGCGAGGCTGCGAGCCCGTCGAGCCCAGCGCCAGCCGGGGCCAGGACTGCGACGACAGCGACGCGTCGGTCTCGCCCGAGGGCAGCGAGACCCTGGACGGCCGCGACGAGGACTGCGACGGCCTGGCCGACGACGGCCTGCCCTGGGGCCACGGAGGAGACGGCGACCTGAGCCTGACCGAGGACGCGGATCTCTCCGAGCACGGCCTCAGCTGCTCGCGGGTCGCCCGCGTCGACGGCGACCAGCTGGAGCTGGACGACGGCTCCGCCTTCGGGGTCGGAGACCGGGTGCTCCTGATCCAGCTCCAGGGCACGCCCTCGAGCTACGCCGGGACCGGCCAGTGGGAGCTGCTGGAGGTGCGCGAGCGGCAAGACCATCGGCTGCGCCTGCTCGAGGCGCCCGAGCTGGTCTACGGCGACGAGGGCGACGTGCACGCTCACATCGTCGCGGCCCTGCGGGTGCCCCAGCTCCAGCACCTGAGCGTCGACGGCGAGCTCACCGCTCCGGCTTGGGACGGCACCTGCGGCGGCGTGCTGGC
>CALGIB010000886.1 GCA_937915955.1 uncultured Pseudomonadota bacterium | reverse complement strand
ATGCCGTGACCGAGATTAAATATATGCGGCCCGCCCGCCAGCGCCTCGACGATCAGGGCCTCGTTGTGTCCAACCTCGCCCTCGTCGAGGGCGTAGCTGTCGGCGGTGTCGAGCAGCCTCAGGCCCCCGTCCAGCGCCGCGTGTAGCAGCGCCAGCGCCTCGGAGCGCTGGGGCCTTCCCTGGGTCGACAGGCGCATGCAGCCCAGCCCCAGCCCCTGGAGCTGTCGCCCCGCGAGGCTGCGAGGCAGGCCGCCCGCCGTCGCCGGCGCGCGCTCGGGCTCGAACAGGTCCCAGCCGGCCTCCCAGTCCTCGGCGTCCCGCGGCGGCACCGGACGCCCCGCCAGGTTCTTCACCGTCCACGCGCGGCCCAGCAGCACCACCTCCGAGGCGTCCAGCACCAGCACCTGCCGCCGAGCCCCGGGGATGCTGGGCTCCTCCACGGCCAGGAAGAGCTCGCCCTCGAGGATCAGGTCGATGAGCACGCGGGTGCGCGTGTCGGGCCGAGCCGCCCGGTTCCGCGGCGCAGCGCTCAGGAAGCGCCCCACCCCGCTGGCGCCCTGCTGCCCGGGGACCGGCGCCTCCAGGCCCAGCCCCAGTGACAGCTCACTGTTGCGCAGCGGCGGCAGCACGACCTCGGCCAGGCGGCGGAGCTTGCCGATCCAGACCGCCTTCCGCTCCGCGAAGAGCACCTCGGCGGCGGCGTCCAGGCGCTTCCTGGCGTTGGGGGTCAGGCTCATGGAGCCCATCATCTCAAGTCAGCGCCGGGAGGTTCCCAGAGAGCGGTCGCTGGTCGCCAGCCAGTCCTCGAGCCTCAGGGCGCTGAAGCCGCCGCAGCTGATGGCGGTGACCCCCTCGTCAGGCACCAGGACCCACTCGACGCCGCGCTCGGCCAGGCTCTCCTCGGGCTCCGACTCGGCCTGCTCCCAGCCCCCGATCCCGCGGTGGGTGCCCGGCTGCTGGTGCACCAGCTGCGCGAGCAGAGCGCGACCGTTCCCGATGGCGAGCGCCCCCGGCTTCGCCTCGAGCAAGGTGTGTACCGGCCCGTCGATCACGCGGAGGCACTCGAGCTCTGCCAGATCCAGCGTGGGGACCTCGTCCGAGGGCCCCCCGACCGTGACGCCCTCGACGGCGAGCAGGAGCAGGATCGCCGGGATCGCCCAGCCACGGCGATCCAGGGCCTGGGCCCCCAGCGCGGCCACCACACCCAGCGCGCCGAGCGCGAAGGGCAGATACCGGAGCGGCTGGGTCAGGGCGGGCAAGGCCTGGGAGATCACCGAGTCCACGAACAGGAACAGCCCCGGCCCGCCCCGTGGGCCCATCGGGCGAGAGCCCAGCGAGAGCCAGGCGAACACGAGGCAGACGAGGATCCACGGCAGGGCCTGCCGGACTCGCGCCACCGTCCCGACGAGGGCCAAGGCGATGGCGCCCAGCCCGAGGTAGGCGAAGCCACCACCGCGAAAGACGTCCGTCGTGTGGGGGCGCCACTCGAGCCGCGGCTCCGGCCAGATCATCTGCCAGGCCGGGTAGTACCAGTCCGGGTCGAACACGGCCCAGTGAAACCCTGCCCACTCCATCTGGTTGGTCTGGAACAGGTTGCCCCCCAGCCTGGAGCCCACCTGCAGCAGGCGCAGGCCCGGGACCATCAGGCCCAGGGCGACCGCGCCGAGGATCCCAGGCAGGGCCCCCTCGCCCTGTCGAAGCCGCCGCAGCGCCAGGGAGGGAGCCAAGACCGCCAGGACAGGCAGCGCGTAGGGGTTCTCGACCACCGCGATGCCGCTGAGCAGGCCCACCACAGGCCCCGTCCACCAGGGGGACCCGGCGTCCCAGCGCAGGCCCAGCCAGGCCACCAGAGCCACCCAGGCGATGGCCAGGCCCTCGGTGTTGCCGAGGTGAGCGTGGACGAGCAGCGGTCGGCCGACCACGAGGACCACGGCGGCCACCCCGGCAGCCCGGCGACTGCCGGTCACCTGCGCCGCCAGCAGCCCTACCGCGAAGGCGTCGAACAGGACGTACAGCAGGGAGAGCAGGTTGAAAGCCAGGACGGCCCCACCCAGCCAGAGCGCCGGCCGAACGAGCAGGTTGCCGATCGGTCCGAGCACGCTGCCGTATTCGCCGTAGGGCGTGTTCACCCAGGTCGTCAGCCCGCCCTCGGCCCCCGCCTGAGCCATCCACCAGTGGCCCCAGACATGATGGATCGAATCGGTGCGGTCGCCCCACATGAGGTTGGTGGGGTCGCCGATCACCGTTCGGGCCGACCACAGCACCAGGAACAGGACAAGGACTACCGGGATCCAGTGGCCGCGACGCATGGCCGGATCGTCCCATGGGATGCTTCGTCATGCTCTGGTCAATTCTCCTCACTCTCGGCTCGGTCCGCCTGCCCGGCGGCGGTTTCCGCCAGGGCAACGCAAGGGAACCCGACGCGCCCGCGCGCCAGGTGCAAATCCGCCCCTTCCGAATCGACCGGACCGAGGTCTCGATCTCCACCTTCGAGGCCTGGGCTGAGCTCGGCTACCAGGTCCGCGATCCGTGGAGCGCCGAGGGTTGGGCGTGGGCGCAGGAGCACCCCGGCGGGGCCGGCCCGGAGCTCCGAGCCGCGGGCCGGGAGCCCACCCACCCCGTGGTCGCCGTGACCTGGTACGAGGCCGAGGCCTACTGCAGAGCCCAGGGGGGCGGCCTGCCTACCGAGGCCCAATGGGAGTACGCGGCCTGCGGGGACGGGTCGCGTCGCTACCCGTGGGGAGACTCCGAAGACGTCGACGTCGCCTGGTACAGCTACGGCAAGCACGGGCAGGTCCCCGGCGTCGACACCTGGCCCGTCGATCAGCAGCGCCCGGAGCTCCGCTCGCCCCATGGGCTCCTGCACACCGCGGGCAACGTCTGGGAGTGGACGGCCGACTGGTACCACCGCGATGGGACCCAGGGCGACGCCGTGGACCCGACCGGACCCAGCGAGGGCACCTGGAGGGTGCTCAAGGGCGGCAGCTACACCTCGCTCCCGAGCTACTGCGCCTGCGCCCACAGGGAACCGGCCGAGCCCGACCGAGTGGCCTTCACGACCGGCTTCCGCTGCGCCTACCCCGACGACCAGCCGACTGGCGAGCAGGTCGGCGAGGAGCCCTCGCCGTGATCTCCCTGCTCCTGGCCTGCAGCTCGGGCCACCCCCCGGCCGACGAGGTGATCGACGGAATGGTCGCCGTGCCGGCCGGGACCGTCGTCCTCGGCCCTCGCTGGCTCCAGGCCGTCGAGGGCGCGCGTAGCTTCATCGAGGCGCGAGACGCCGACCCGGTGCCCAGCGCGGAGGGCGGCCACGCCGGGCCCCCGACCGGAGGCCCCGGCCAGCCACCCGGCGGTCCAGGTCAGCCTCCCCCCGGAGACCACGCGGGTCAGCCTCCCCCCGGAGGCCCCGGAGGCCCCGGGGGCCCCGGGGACCAGCCGCTCCACCCCGAGCGCATGGAGGCTCGCACCTGGAAGCGCTGGGAGATCCGGGACGGCATGCAACCCGAGCCCCGGGAGGCGGCCGTGCAGGCCTTCTGGATCGATCGAACCGAGGTCACCCGTCGCGCCTACAAGGACTTCCTCGAAGCCACCGGGTACCGCCCGCCCTACATCGACGAGGAGTGGTCCGAGGCCGACTGGAACTGGAGCGGGGTCGACTACGCGCCGGGGACCGCCGCGCACCCCGTGGTGCTGACGAGCTGGTACGACGCCCGCGCCTACTGCGCCTGGCGAGGCCGACGACTGCCCACCGAGGCCGAGTGGCAGATGGCAGCGCTGGGGCCCGAGAGGCCCAGCTGGCCCTGGGGCGAGGACTACGCCGGAGATCGGCTGAATCACGGCACCGTCGACGTCGAGGGCTTCGACGACAGCGACGGGTTCCGCACGACCGCGCCGGTCGGCAGCTTCCCCGAGGGGCGCTCCTGGGTTGGCGCCGAGGACATGTTCGGCAACGCCTGGGAGTGGACCGAGGACGGCCGCGTGGAGTCCTGGGACCTCGCCGAGGACGGGCACGTGGGCCAGCCCACGCTGTACATGGCCGTCCGCGGCGGCAGCTACTTCACCGATCTGCGCCCGGATCCCGCCGACGAGCGCCACCACTTCATGGGCGAGGTCCGGCGGAAGACCAGCGGCTTCCGCTGCGCGAGCTCCACCCGGCCCTGACCACGGGCTCAGCGAGCTGGGCAGATCTCCCAGGCGGGGTCGATGTGCGTGATCGGCCGGCCGGCCAGGCCGCTCTGAACCAGCTCCATCGAGCTCCTCGCCACCGGCGGCCCCGCCGAGGTCCTGCCCTGCCCAGCTCCCAGGTCGAAGAGGACCCGGACGCCGTCGTCCTCGAGCGGCCGGGCGGCGCGAGAGAGGCTCTCCACGGCCTCGCGGGCATGGCTCGGTTGGGCGTAGTGATCGCGGTGGAGCACCAGGTAGCGGAAGCCGGCCTCGCTCAGGCAGGTCACCGCCGCGGACCAGTCCAGCGCCACCCCTCGACTCAGCGGCCCATAGCTGTCCCAGGGGCTGTGCCCGATGTCGATGGTGAAGCTGACCGGCCGCTCGTGCACCGTCTGCGCCAGGAACAGGCCGCCATGGGTGGTCGCGTAGTCCTGATAGAGCCGCGGCACCTCCGCCACCGCGCCGGGCTCGGTCAGGCCCTCGTACAGCGCGGGCACGACCGCCTCGGTGGTCGGCAGCACCAGCGGGACCGGCAGCGCGAAGGCGCGCTCGGCCAGGATCACGGCCAGCCCCAGCCCCAGCGCCG
>CALGIB010000885.1 GCA_937915955.1 uncultured Pseudomonadota bacterium | reverse complement strand
GGGCTTCGGGGACGACCACCTCCTCCTGGGGCTCGACGACACGGCGCTCCCAGGCCAGGACCAAGCCAACGCCGACCTGATCGCCTGGGCTGTTGAGCACCCGCGCGTCCCCCTCGTCGCCGCGCCCCAGGTCCGCTACGCCGACGCTCTCCAGGCGCCCGCCCTCCGTGTGCTTCAGGCCTCGCACGCCGGCTGGACCCTCGACGATCCTCGCCTCGATGCGTGGAGCTCAGACCAGCAGGGTCTCATGGACGCCGACTCCCTGGCAGAGATCTATGGCGATGAGGCGATCTCAAGACTCGCTGACGTGCTCCCGAGGTTTCGCTTCCGACTCACCCTGGGCCAGGTCCAGCTGCCCAGCACCACCCCCCCGCCCGAGCTCCGAGGCGACCGTCGCGCGGGGTGGCGCTGGCTCTACACCACCTTCCCTCCTCCAGCCGCCTGGAACCGTCAGGGCCTGCCCCCGGTCCCCAAGGCCAGCGACCTCGACCTCTCTGAGGACTACTTCTGCTGGTACGCCCGAGCTGGGCTCTCGGCCCGCCTCGCCGGACAGCCCCAGATCGACCGCGCCGCCTACCTGAAGCAGCTCGAGTTTGAGCTCGGCGTCATCCTCAAGATGCGCTACCCGGCCTACTTCCTGATCGTCGCAGAGTTCATCAATTGGGCCAAGGATCACCACATCGCCGTGGGACCAGGCCGAGGCTCCGCGGCCGGATCCATCGTCGCGTGGGCCATGCGCATCACCGACATCGACCCGATGCTCTACGGGCTCTTCTTCGAGCGCTTCCTGAACCCCAGCCGCGCGTCCATGCCGGACATCGACGTCGACATCGAGCAGGCCGGGCGAGAGCGCGTGATCCAGCATGTGCGAACGAAGTACGGCTCGGACCAGGTCTCCCAGATCGCCACGGCCATGGTCTACAAGCTCAAGGTCGCCTACAAGGACGTGGCCCGGTCCCTGCGCGTCCACCCCCAGGACGCCAACCGCACGACCCGAGGCCTGCTCGAGGCCCACGACTCCGTCGACGACGCCCTCCAGGACCCAGCGGTCCAACGTCACCTCGCCGATCCGGTCTTCCGGCGCGTCCTCGCCCTCTCCGGGATGATCTCCTCGAGCTGCCGCCAGGTCGGCGTGCACGCTGGCGGCGTCATCATCACGGATCAGCCCATCTGGCAGACGGCCCCCATCGTCCACGACCCCGAGACGGGCCGGACGGTGGTCGGCCTCGACATGCACGCCGCGGAGGACGTCGGGCTCGTCAAGTTCGACCTCCTTGGGCTCAAGAACCTCGACATCATCGGCCGCACCCTCGACACCATCGAGGAGATCACCGGGGATCGGCCGGACCTCGAGCACCTCGACCTCGAAGACGGACCCACCTGGGAGCTGCTGCAGTCCGGGCGAGGCCTCGGGCTCTTCCAGGTCGAGTCCCCGGGCATGCAGCGCCTGCTCCAGCGCATGCGCCCTGACCACATCGAGGACATCATCGCCCTGGTCGCGCTCTACCGTCCAGGGCCCCTGAGCTCCGGCATGGTCAACGACTACTGCGAGCGCAAGCATGGCCGACAGGCCGTCATCGCACCCCACCCCAAGCTCGAGCAGCTCCTGGCGACCACCAACGGTGTGTGGGTCTACCAGGAGCAGTGCATGAAGGCCGCTGAGCTCCTCGCCGGCTACACCCTGGCCGACGCCGACCTGCTGCGCCGCGCCATCGGCAAGAAGAAGAAGGAGGAGATGGACCTCCACCGCAAGACCTTCGTCGACGGCGGCACCGCGCAGGGCATCGACCGCGAGCGGATGGAGGACATCTGGGGTCAGATCGAGGGCTTCGCCTCCTACGGCTTCAACAAGGCCCACGCCGCCGCCTACGGCATGATCACCTACTGGACGGCCTGGCTCAAGACCCACCACCCCTCAGCCTTCATGGCCTCGGTGATGAGCCTGACGGGGAAGGCCAAGGAGGTCTGGGCCAGCCGACTCCAGGCATGCGTCCAGGAGTGCGTGGATCACGACATCCCCGTCCTGCCCCCCTCCATCCAGACGTCCGAGCTGCCCTTCACCCTCGTTGGTCCAGCCATCCGCTGGGGGCTCTGCCAGGTCAAGGGCCTCGGCGAGGACGCCGCGCTGCGCCTCCTCGACGTCCGGGCGCTCGGAGGGGCCTTTCAGGACGTCCAGGACCTGGGCTTCCGCCTCCAGAAGTCCGTCCTCGACAAGACCGCCCTCAAGGCACTGATCCAGGCCGGGTCCCTGGACGACTTCGGGCCGCGCCACGCCCTCTACGACCTGATCCGGCCCACCAAGGCACCTCGATCGGGCCCAGGCCAGGCCTCGCTCTTCGCCCCCCAGCAGACCATCGCCCCCGATCAGGCGTGGACCTGGAAGGAGCGGCTGGCCCTGGAGGCAGCGGTCCTGGGCGTGAACCTCAGCGGCCATCCGCTCGACCGCTATCGGCACATCGAGCTGCGCCTTCGCGGCGCCTCCATCCTCGAGCTGACGGAGATGAGCGACCGAGAGGAGGTGACCCTCGTCGGCGTGCTGCGAGCCATCCACCTCGAGACCACCCGCGGTGGCCGACCCTACGCCGACCTTCACCTCGCCGATCGAAGCGGACAGCTCCGCGTGACCTGCTACACCGACCTCTGGGAGCGCCTCAAGGGGACCCTCGAGGTCGGAGACTGCCTCGCTGTCTCCGGCTGGATGTCGCGCCGGGGGGAGTTTCAGACCTTCCGCACGAGCCGCGTCCGCAAGCTCTCGGACGCCCTCGTTCGCTCAACCAGCGAGCTCCGACTCGAGCTGAGGAGCGGAGAGCTCGAGGGGCTGCGCGCCCTCCAGCGCCTGCTCGACGAGCACGAGGCTGGAGAGCGGGGCGTGCCCATCTACGTGAGGCTCCAGCACCCTGACTTTCGAGCCACGCTCCACCTGCCCGACCGCTCCGTCTCCCCCGCGGAGGCCCTCTTCGATGGCGTCGAGCGCATCTTCGGTCGAACCGGCGTGGTCGTCCCCATCGGTCCCGTGGACCTATAGTAGGCTCTGAAATATGAGGGATCACTATACCGTCCTCGGGGTCACCGAGACCGCATCGGCCCAGGAGATCAAGCGAGCGTTCCGAGCCCAAGCCAAGAGGCTCCATCCAGATCGGCAGGCCAACCAGGACACCTCCCAGGCGTTCCTCGATCTCAGGGAGGCCTACGAGGTCCTCTCGGACCCGGGTCGAAGGCGTGACTACGATCAGGAGCGCCGCGGGGAGACACCCGACTCCGACCTCGATGACCTCTTCGAGGCCTTCCGAGCCTGGGAGGCCCGTGGAGCCCCGACCCACCGCGCTGACCCCCCTCAGGCCAGGAGACACGAGCCCACCTCCTACGGCTGGGCCATCGGGACCGAGTTTGACCTCGAGTCCATCCACAGTCGACACGGGGCCGTCCAGGGACCGCCCCGCGGTCGCGTGATCCAGGCCGGCGACAAGGCCGTGCATGAGATCCTGTTCCAGCCCCCCATCAGCCCCATGCGGCTGGACCTCGACACCCTCTCTGTTCACATCCGCTTCAACGGGGCCCGTGGCGCTCGAGGATCTCACACCTTCCGAGGCCGGCCACAGTCCGTGACCTGGACACCCCAGGGAGACATCTCCACCCTCACCTTCGGCTGATGCCCACAACGCAAACCGCCCACGTCCGAGGACGTGGGCGGCTGCAGCTCAGCTGGGGATCAGAACCCCATCTCCTGGTCGGCCGGCCGACCGCCCTCCTCGGCCGCGGCCACGCCCCCCGCCTTCTTGACGAGCTTGTCGCGCAGCTTGCTCAGGGGCTCCTCGTACCACGCGGTGGCCCAGGCCTCGTTCTCGTTGAAGGCGTGCTGCACCATGGTGCGCAGCTCCACGTCCCGCACGAAGAGCTTGTTGATGAGCTCGGTCGAGGCGTTGCCGACCGGCGCGTCCAGCCACTTGGGCGGGGTCACCGAGCTCGTGGCCGTGCCCTTGCCGCGGACCTCGAAGACCGGGGCGCCCTTGTCGTCCACGGCCGCGCCGACGTTGGTCAGCAGGAAGGCGCAGGTCGGGAAGTCCGTGGGCTTGCCACCCTGGCCGGACCGGGACCGCTGGTGGCTCATGCGGGTCGCGCGCTTGACGATCTTGTCCCGGAAGCTGTCCAGGACGCCCTGGCTGTTCCGGCTGCCGCGGAAGTCCGAGACCACCGTGCCGCCGAGGCTCAGGACGTAGAGGTCCTGGGGCGCCTCGGGGAAGCAGATCAGGACGTGCAGGCGACCGCGCGGGCCGGCGTCGGCCTTGGACAGGCTCGTGGCGTAGTCCACGGCCTCGTCGTACTCCCGGGAGGAGAAGCGGACGGGGGACGGGGACATCGGGTCGACGATCCAGCACTTGCGGTCACGGATCACGATGACGCTGAGGGTCCGGGCCGCGTAGCCCGGGATCTCGTCGCCCTTGTCGGTCGTGAAGACGTAGGGGGTGAAGCCGGGGGGGGCCTCGTCGATGCCCTGGTCCTCGCTGATGAACCATCCGCCCGTGTAGGCGATGTCGTCCGCGCCGCGAGCCTTCTGCTTCTTGGAGCCGTTGACCCACTGGATCGTCGGGTGCACGAGGCCCGAAAGGGCCTCTTCGATGAAGAAGGTGTTGTCGTTGATCTCGTCGAGGAAGGAGGGCATGGCCTCGACCTCGGGAGCGTTGTTCGTGCCCATTGTGGGTCTCCGTGTGGGTGTGTTGTCACGCCCAGATTCCAAACGATGAGCATCGTCCGACAGCAACCCGAGGGGTTGCGGATGGGGCTCTGCAAAGCAAATGGACTCTGGACGCCCTTGAATGTTACAAGGTCGGCCCGGAGTGTCAATCCCAAAAATGAAGCAACGTAATACGCCGGCCCGCCCGCCCTTCCCGGTCGTCGACCCCGAACGGCTCACCGCCCAGATCCAGCAGCTCCCGGCCTTCGGTCGACCCATCCCCCTCAAGCGCTCCCACGCCTGCACCATCTGCCGCCGCACCATCGGGCCCCTCGGGTGGCTCCTGGCCGTGGGGGCCCCCGCCTGTCCCGACGACGCCTGCCAGGTGCTCCGCCCGGGCGACATCTCCAAGCTCTTCCCGACGCCCTACGGCCGCGCCCTGAGCCGCAGCACCCTGAGCCTCTTCGCCAGGCCCTACGAGCTGCCCAGCGGCGCCCTCGTCCTCCTGAGGGCCCCCATCGTGGCCCGAGCCTCCGCGCTGGCCCACGCCTACGCCCGCCTCATCCGATGGCAGGAGATCTACGACGCATGGGAGTGGTTCCACGACCCCGAGGGCTACGAGCGCGGCCTCCATCGCCTCATCCCCCCGAAGCGCCTCGACGAGGTCCTCGTGATCCGATCCGTCCAGGAGCTGCTCCCGAAGGACCCCCTCGTGCAGCTCGACGACGACACCCAG
>CALGIB010000884.1 GCA_937915955.1 uncultured Pseudomonadota bacterium | reverse complement strand
CTAGCGCGCCCTCGCTGCCCTGGCCACACGCATCGAGTCCGCCGCGCTGGCCTCCGAGGCCGCGCTCCGAACCGCTCGCGCCGGGCGTCCGGCCGAGCTGGTCGAGGGCCCCGGCGCCGCCTGGGCAGCATCCTACGACGCCGCCGCCGCCCCCCCCGAAGGCGACGAGCTCCCGGCGCTGTTCTCCCGGGCGCGGAGCCTCTCCCGCGCCAAGGACTTCGAGGCCGCGGTCGTGGTCTACCACCAGGCCTTCGCCGCCGCCCCCTCACACCACAGCGGGCCCTGGACGCCGGTGACCGTGCAAGACGGCCGCCGCGGACCCGACTTCGATCAAGACGCCGCCCTGCTGGTCGGCCACGGCCACCAGTCTGCGGCGTTCGCGCTGCTGGCCGCCCACGACTGGTGGCACGCCAGCTCCTCGATCCAGTCCGCCTTCGAGCTGGGCGACGACCCCTCGGTGGCCCTGCCCGCCGACCAGCGCATCGCCTACAACGACGCCCACGCCCGCGTCCGAGCCCAGCAGCTGCGATGGCTCGCCGGCGTCGGGGACGCACCCTCGGCCGACCTCGAGGCGCTGGTCGCTGCGGACGCTTCGGCGCTCAAGGACCCGGGGTTCGCCCGGGCCCTGGCGCCCGCGGCTCCGGACTACGCCGAGGTCCAGGCGGGCCTCAAGGGCCTGGCGATCGTCAGCTACCGCCTGGGACCGAAGAACGGGGAGGGCGTCGTGATCACCGCGGACGGCACCGCCGCGCGCAGCCTGACCAAGGTGCCCGAGGTCCACCAGGCCGCCGCGCGCCTGGCCGAGGCCCTTCGAGCGGCCAAGGGCGGCAGCTCCGGGGACGCCGTGGCCACGGAGGGCAACACCCTGCGGGTCCAGCTCGTCGAGCCCTTCTCCGAGGACCTCACCGGCGTGGGCCGCTACCTGGTGCTCGCCGACGCCGAGCTCTGGGAGCTCTCGATGAGCGTGCTCCCCGAGCAGCAGACCGGGCGCCGCTACCTGGCCGACATCCGGACCATCTCGTACGCGAACTCCACCGGCGACGCCTGGCGTGAGCCCGGCAAGCCCGCCGGCCGCTACCTGCCCGAGTACCTGGGCATCTCCAAGCTCTCCTCCGAGGACAGCAGGTCGGACGACGGCACGCCTCAGCCCACCGAGACCGAGAACACGGGCCGCCACTTCGACGCCGCGCTGCGGACCATCGTCGACGGTGGGGAGTCGACGGACACCCTGTTCCTCGAGAAGACGCCCAACGCGCGCTTCATCCACCTCTCCGAGGTGGGCGTCGGCGACCGGGCCGCCATCGTGCTGGGCGGCGGCGAGGTGCAGCTCTACCAGATCCGCGAGCTGGACCTGACCGGGCGAGCCGTGACCATCAACAGCGCCGTCGACCCCGCGGTCGGGCGTCGCTGGGCCCAGGCCTTCCGCGCGGCGGGCTGCGAGACGGTCATCACGACGACCTGGGACACCCCCGCGAGCACGCGCAGCAAGTACGTCTACAGCTTCTACGAGTCCCTCATCCAGCACGGCTCTCCCTCGCGGGCGCTGCTGCAGGCACGTCAGGTCCTGCGCGAGGAGCAGACGGTTCGGGGCGTCGGCGGCGACCCCTCGTGGTGGGGTGGCTACCTCGTTCACGGCCAGCCCTGAGCCTCCTCCCGCTGCTGGCCCTGAGCGGCGCCTGGGCCGCTCCCGACCCGGTCCTCGGCCCCTCGGGGCTGGTGGAGCTGGGGCCCTATACCCCGACGTCGCCGCCCCTCGAGCGAGCCCGACGAGGCCTGGTGCAGGTGGACCCGGAGACGGGCGCGCTCTGGCTCGAGCAGGTGGACGTGCGGGTGACGGGCTCGGGCCCAGCCCTGGAGCTCCGCCGCGTCTGGAGGGACGGGGCCTGGCACTTCAACCTCGAGGACCGGCTCGAGGTCAGCGACACCGGGGTCACCCTGGACTTCGACCGGGAGAGGGTCTGGCTGGCGCCCTTCGCCCAGGCCGAACAAGCCGTCAACGAGCTGGCCACGGGCTGGCTCCCGGGCAGCCGCTTTGGAGATCGCGGCGAGCTGCAGCGCACCGAGGCCGGCTGGGAGCTCCGCCTCGGTGACGAGCTCCGGCGCTTCGACGCCGAGGGACGCCTGCTCGAGCGGGAGGACGCATACGGCAACCGACAGGTCTACGTCTACGACGTGCTGGGCCTGACCCGCGTCGAGCAGGACGGGCGCTGGATCAAGGTCCTCCGCGACACGTCGGGCCGGCCCTCGGCCATCGCGGCGCCGGGCGGCCAGGAGCACTTCTACCGAAACCGGGACGGCCTGCTCAAGGTCTCCCTCGATCCGCAGGGCCGGCAGCTGCGCTACGCCTACGACGAGCTCGGCCGGCCCCGGATGCTGCTGTGGCCCGACGGGAGCACCCTGCGAGTCAGCTACGACGACCAGAGCCGGGTGACGGCGATGTCGAGCTCGGACGGCTGGCTCCAGCGCTACCTCTGGCGGACGGACGGGCTCAACGTCAACGGACCTGGGAGTCAGGCCTGGACCATCGAGCTCGGAGCCCAGGAGCGCACGGTCTGGGACGCCAGCGGCCGTCGCCTCCGCTGCCTCTACGAGGACGGTCTGCTCGTGGCCTGGATCGACGCGGCGGGAGGCCGCACCAGCGTCCGTCGCGACGAACAGGGGCGCATCACCGAGGTGCAGAGCCCAGACGGTCGGCGCTGGCGACTGGATTGGGATCAGCTCGGACTCCGCGCGCTCGGCGACCCCGCCGGTGCGACCTGGAGAGTCCGCAGGGATCCGCAGGGAGGCGCCGTCGGGGTCAGCGAGCCCGGCGGCCGGGAGCTGGAGTACCGCCGAGACGGCCAGGGCCGCCTCAAGAGCGTCGGCCCCCGGAATCACACGGTCGAGCTCAAGCGCAACGCCGACGGCCAAGTGGTCGCCATCCAGCAGCCGCTGGGAGGCACCACCCGCCTCGACCGGGACGGCCGCGGCCGCGTGGTCGAGGTCGTGGACCCCAGCGGCGCCAGCATCCTGCTCCAGGCCTTCGACGGACTGCTGCCCGGCGCCCTGGTCGACCGCGCCCGCAACACATGGACGCTGGACCGCGACAGCCTCGGCAGGATCCTCTCCATCGAGCTCGACGGCCAGGAGCTGGCCCGCTTCGACCGCAGCGGTGGAGGACGGCTCCGACGCATCCGGGCAGGGCTCCGGGACCTCCAGCTCCGCTACGACACGAACACGCGCTTCATCCAGCTCGTGGACAGCCTCGGGGGGACCTGGTCGGTCCTGCGCGACTCCTCCGGGCGGGTGTCGGCCCTGCGCGGCCCCGAAGGCAGCGAGCTCAGCTTCGGCTGGTCCACCCTGGATCGTCTCGTCTCGCTGGACGGCCAGGAGCTCAAGCGCGACACCTGGGGCAACCCCGTCCGGCTCGGCCCGACGTCCTGGACCTGGGACAGCCGAGGAGCCCTGCTGAGCGTCTCGAGCGGCGCCGTCGATCTGGGTCTGGAGCGGGACGCCTCGGGCGACCTCTCGCGGGTCCGCATCGGCGAGGCCAGCTTCGAGGTCCAGCGCGACGGGGCCGGGCGGCTGGTGGGGCTGGGCGACCTGCGGCTGGACCGGGACTCCGGTGGCCGCCTGACGGCGCTGCGCTCGAGCGGGACCGACCTGAGCATCGAGCGCGACGAGCGAGGCCTGCCCTTCCGGATCAAGGACGGTCAGGGTCGGGTCTGGCGCGGCCTCTACGACGCCCAGGGCCAGCTCACGCGCTGGACCGCCCCGGACGGCACGAGCATCAGCGCCCAGCGGGACGAGCAGGGCCGGGTGACGATGGTTCGCTACCCCGACGGCAGCCTGAGCCGCACCGACCGCTCGCCCGACCTGCGTGGCTCGGTCATCGAGGACGCCTCGGGCCGAGTCCTGCTGGACCGACGCGAGACCCTGGACGCCAACGGCTTGACGGTCCGCGTGGACGAGCGGGCGCGCACCGAAGACAGCCTGACCCACCACCGCGACGCGCGCGGGGAGCTGGTGGTGCTCGAGGGCGAGCTCGGCGCCTGGAGCTGGACGCCCGACGGCGTCGAGGCCCCGGACGGCAGCGTGGCCAGCCTGGACGAAGAGGGCCGGCCGACCACCGCTACGCCCCCCGTGGGTCCCGCGGCCTGGGGCGCAGGCTTCCAGATCCTGTCCTACGACCTCGACGAGCTGGGCTGCATCACCACGGTGGTCGGCGAGCTGGGTCTGGCGACCGTCGAGTACGACGCTCTGGGACGGCCCCTGCGCTTCAGCAGCCCCGAGCTGACCGAGCCGCTGGAGCTGGGCTGGGACCTGCTCGGGCGCCTGGTCCACCTCGACGGAGAGCAGTCCGTCGAGCTGACCTGGGGTCCCCTCGGCCTCCTGACCCGCGGCGACCTGCCGCTCATCCACGTGCACGGATGGGGCCTGTCGGAGACCGGGCGCACCCCGATGGTCATCGCGACCGACGCCACCGCTACGCCTCGCGCGCTGCTCCAGGCCGGGGAGCTGTGGGACTGGCTCGAGTGGACGCCGCTCGGCTTCCCGACGGGCGGCACGAGCACCTGGCTGGGCCCGAGCGAGGCTCTGGCGCTCCTCCCGGGCGGCCCCTTTGTGGACAGCGCCGGCCTCTACGACCCCATCTCGGGCACGCGCAGCTGCGCCCCGAACACCGGCCTGCAGCCCTGGCCCTCGCTCGAGGGCAGCTCCGAGCCCTGGTGGGACCCCCAGCGCTGGCAGGCCGACGAGCTCTGGT
Organism: uncultured Pseudomonadota bacterium; assembly: GCA_937915955.1. Classification (GTDB taxonomy): domain Bacteria; phylum Myxococcota_A; class UBA796; order UBA796; family CAJQPC01; genus JAAESX01. The sequence goes on along the minus strand of CALGIB010000884.1, from coordinate 662 downwards.
CCCAGCCGCTCGACGTCCTGCTCCTGCTCGGCGAGCTCGAGCCCGTCGTCGAGGGTCCATGGGTGCAGCTCCGGCCCACCGAGGCCGAGCTGCCCTGGCTGCCTCGCAGCTCGCTTCGACCGCAGCTGAGCCTGCTCCCGCCCGCGGACGCGCTGCCGCTCGAGCTCGACCCCGTCACCGCGCACGCGGTCTCCGCGGCGCTGCCCACCGTGCACCCGGTGCGCTTCGAGGACCTCGCCCGCGCTGCGGTGCAGGACGAGCTGAACGAGCCCTGGCTGGATCTGCTCGATCCACCTGCTCCTACCTGGCTTTTCAAGGACCCTCGGTGATTGACCTTGCCGCCCCCCGCGATCGGATTAGATCAGGGGCGCTTCCGGCCCCATGGCCGCTGGAGCTTGCTCTCTACGGTGGGTGTAGTTCAGTTGGTTAGAACGCCGGATTGTGGTTCCGGAGGTCGGGGGTTCAAGTCCCCTCATCCACCCCATTTCCCTGATATTTCGGGCCTATAGCTCAATTGGTAGAGCGCCGGACTCTTAATCCGTCGGTTCCAGGTTCGAGTCCTGGTGGGCCCACTCCCAGAACCCCTCACCCTCCCCGGGTGAGGGGTTTCGAGCTCTGACAGTTCCTTTCTTCCCGGAGGGGGGCTTACCGGTTAGTCGCCG
>CALGIB010000883.1 GCA_937915955.1 uncultured Pseudomonadota bacterium | reverse complement strand
CGTCCACGATGTGGCGGTTGGTGTCGCCGCCCGAGGCGGCGGTGAAGCCGATCCAGGCTGGGAAGTCCAGATCGGCCTCGACGGTCTCGTCGACGATAACGGCGCCGTCGAGCTCGAGCCGGAACCGGCCCTCGCGGACCTGCAGCTCGACGGCGTGCCAGCCGGTGTCCTCGAGCTCCGCCACCTCGACGTAGAACAGCGTGGTCTGCTGGTCGCCGTCGATGCTCAGCGCGACGTGGTCGGCCTCGGCGCGGTCGATCTCGGGGTTGTAGTAGGTGTCGAACTCCAGCGCCCACCCCGGCAGCCCGTTGCTGCCGTCGATGCAGCCCGAGCTGGGCGTGCCGTAGCCCAGCCCGCAGCCCTCGGCGCCCAGCAGCGCGCCCGAGTAGCTGGCGTCCAGGGCGACCACCGCCAGGCCGTCCGCGCCGGTGCCGCCGCCGATGAAGAAGTCGAAGACGAGCGTCACGTCCCCCGCGTCCGCCACGTGCCCCTGCTGGAAGGCCGAGCCCGTGCGGTACTTCTCCAGGTCCGTCAAGCGGATGGCCGAGGTGTCCTCGTCCCAGGCCGCGTGGCCGCTGAAGGCGAAGCCGGTGCTGCCGGTCTGCTCCAGGGTGGTGCCGCTCTCCTGGCAGATGGCCATGGGCACGCTGCTGCTGTTGCCGCAGCTGTCGGCCACCGTCGCGGTCAGCGCGTGGTCGCCGGTGCTGCGATCGGCCGCGAACCAGGTGGTCGAGGCCAGCCCCTTGCCGTCGCTGCTGGCGAGGCCGACCTCGCCGTCCAGGTCGCTGCTCCAGTGGACCTCCAGGCCCTCGTCCCCGTCCTCGGTGTCGTGCACCAGCGCGATCAAGTCCAGCGAGGCGTCGACCTCGACGTCCCCGGCCGCCGTGCTGAGCGTCAGCTCCGGGGGCTGGTCGGCGGCCGAGCTCAGGCTGACGCTCTCGGCGTCGATCCACAGGGTGGCCTCGCCGCCCTCGCTGGTCAGGCCCAGCGTGGTCTCCTCGCCTGGCTCCAGCTGAATGGGCAGGCTCACGCTGTCCAGGGTCCAGCCCTCGCCCTCGACGTGGACGTCGACGATCTCGAGCAGGCCGTCGCCGCTGTTGCCGATCTTCAGGCCCGCGCTGCTCGCGCCGCAGTGCGTGCCCAGCGCGAGGCGGGTGGACTCGGTCCAGAGCTCGCCGGTGCCTTCGGTCACGGAGTCCGTGGGTGGCTCGGAGTCGTGCGTGCCCGACTTCTTGTCGTCGTCGTCGAGCTTGTCGGGCGCGCAGGCGAGGAGCAGCGGGAGCAGGGTGCGCATCCCGCGAGGATACCAAGGCCGGATTAGAGTCTCGTGCATGAGAACCCTCTTTCGCATCGCGGGCACCTTCGCCGTCCTTCAGGCCCTCTCGAGCGGCGTCGCCTGGGCCGTCTGCTCCTGCGAGGGCGGCACCGGCAGCCCCTCGGATCGCCTGGAGTCCTACGATCTCGTGTTCGTCGGGACCGTCACCAAGGGCCGGCCCTGGGGCTGCGGCAGCGATCTGGGGCACACCACCCACTTCGAGGTGATCGAGGCCTTCAAGGGGGTCGAGGTCGGCGACGAGGTCGAGGTCTTCCACGACACCAACAGCGACGAGTGCGGCGTGACCTTCGCGCGCACCATCCCGCACCTCGTCTACACCGACGGCGCCGTCGATCTCTGCGACCCTGGCGGGCCCGAGACCGAGACGGACCGGGAGATCGAGGACCTGCGGGAGCTCACGGCCCCGGACGAGGGGGACGAGTAGCCGCCTACCGCCCGGATCCGCGTTGGCTGGAGCTGGGGGAGGGCTTCCACGACCTCGTCGAGGCCGCGAGCTTCCCCCGGCACCTGCTGCGCGTGCGCAACGACCGAGCCGCTGCGGAGGTCGGCCTGGAGGGGCTGTCCGAGCAGGCCTGGCTGGACCACTTCGCGCGCTTCCTGCCCCTGCCCGAGAACCTGCCCAGCCCGCTGGCGCTGCGCTACCACGGCCACCAGTTCCGTCAGTACAACCCCGACCTGGGCGACGGTCGAGGTTTCCTCTTCGCGCAGCTCCGTGACCGCTCCGGGCGCCTGCTCGACCTGGGCACCAAGGGCTCGGGCACCACCCCCTGGTCCCGCGGCGGCGACGGTCGCTTGACGCTGAAGGGCGCGGTCCGCGAGGTGCTGGCGGCCGAGCTGCTCGAGGCGCGCGGCGTGCCCACCTGCCGCATCTTCAGCGTGGTCGAGACGGGCGAGGACCTGGTCCGCTACGACGAGCCCTCGCCGACCCGCTCCGCCGTGATGGTGCGCCTGTCCCACAGCCACGTGCGCATCGGCAGCTTCCAGCGGCTGGCCACGCTCAACCTGCCCGAACAGATGGACGCGCTGCTGGCCTTCTGCGCCCGCCACCTGCTCCCCGATCTGGGCTCGGACGAGCTGCCGCTGCGCTTCCTGCAGCGGGTCATGGACCGGCTGGCGGACTGCGCCGCGGCCTGGATGGTCGCTGGCTACGTGCACGGCGTGCTGAACACGGACAACCTGAACGTGACCGGGGAGTCCTTCGACTACGGGCCCTACCGCTGGCTGCCCTTCGCGGACGCCACCTACACCGCCGCCTACTTCGACGGCACCAGGCTGTACGCCTACGGTCGCCAGTCCGGCCAGGTGCTCTGGTCCCTGCGTCGGCTGGCTCGCGCCCTGGGGCTGCTCGGGGACCGGCAGCGCCTGGAGGCCGCGCTCCAGGACTACCCCCGGTTGTACCGCCAGCACCTGCGCCGGCGCTTCCTCGAACGGCTCGGGGTGGGCGAGGGACAGCCCGGGGACGACGCCGAGCTGCTCGCGGCCTTCACGAGCTTCTCCGCGGTGACCGCCGCGGGCTGGGCGCAGACCTTCCACGACTGGCGAGGCGGGCTGAGCGCGGCCCAGCGCGCGGCCCAGAGCCCCCAGGCCGAGCTCTACCGCCACGCCGCCTGGCGCCCGGTGCAGGCCCTGTTCGAGGGCCGCAGCGTCGCCGCGGACCTGGACCACGAGCGCCTCCAGCAGCCCTTCGCCGAGACGCTGGGCTACGAGGAGATCGAGGCGATCTGGGCCGCCATCTCCGAGCGCGACGACTGGGGGCCGCTGCAGGCCAAGGTGGCCGCGATCCGGGCCATGGGCGCGGCGCTGTCGTGACCCTGCCCAGCCGCGTCCAGCTGATGCTCCTCTGCGGCGCGCTCAACGCCGCTGGAGAGCTGGCGATCGCCGGCTATGTCTGGCTGGCCGTGCTCGAGCTCGGGCTGCCCGAGATCGTGCCCTGGTACGCGGGTCGGGCCTTCGTGTTGGCGGGCCTGATCGGGACCGTCGTCACCTGGCACCTGCTGGCGCCCTACGCGCGCGTGGTCGATGCCCTGGGCCGAGGGGTCGCGAGCCAGGATCTGCCTCGCCGCGACGTGCTCCAGACCCTGCGCCTGCCGCAGCGGCTCTTCGCCCTGACGATGTGGCTGTGGCTGCTCCCGGCGCTGGTCTTCCCGCTGCTGACCCACACGGTGTGGGACAACGACCCCCAGGCCAACGTGCACGTCGTCGTGGCGGGCATGACCGCCAGCTTCGTGGTCGGCGTCTCGGTCTACTACGGCCTGCTGCGGGTGCTGCGGCGGGTCATCGCGCCGGTGCTGCTCGACACCGGCAGCGTCGCCCACCTCGAGCCCTTCCAGCACACCCGGGTCTGGACCCACCTGGCCCTGTTGATCTCGCTGCTGGGGCTGGTCGCGCCGGCCTCGGTGGCCACCCTGGCCTGGGCCGGGCACGCCACGCCCCTGCTGATCACCTACCTGTCGGTGGACTACCTGGTCGTCGGCCTCTTCGTCGGCTGGGAGGTCCTCTCCAGCGTGTCCCTGGGCATCGGCCACCTCCAGGAGCGCATGGACCGCGTGGTCGAGGGGGATCTCCAGGCCCGAGGCGAGGTCCGCGCGCTGGACAGCGTCGGCGTGCTCACCAGCCACTTCAACGACATGGTCGAGGGGCTGCGACAGCGCGAGGCGATCCGGGAGACCTTCGGGCGCTACGTCTCGGGCCAGGTGGCCAGCGCGATCCTGGACGGGCAGGTCGATCTGGGCGGCGAGGAGCGGCACGTCACCGTGCTCTTCGCCGATCTGCGTGGCTTCACGCGCCTGTCCGAGGTGCTGCCCGCGGACGCGGTGGTGGCGCTGCTCAACGAGCACTTCGGCGCGATGGTGGCCTGCATCGACGACACCGGCGGGGTCACCGACAAGTTCATCGGGGACGCCGTGATGGCGGTCTGGGGGGTGCCGGTCGGCCTGGGCTCGCCCCAGAATGACGCCTTCGGGGCCCTGGACTGCGCGCTGCGGATGAGCGCCGAGCTGGACCGCATGAACGCCCTCCGCGCCGCGGCGGGTGTAGCGACCCTGGAGATGGGCATCGGCCTGCACTCGGGCCTGGTGGTCGCCGGCAACATCGGGGCGCGCCAGCGGATGGAGTACACGGTCGTCGGCGACGTGGTGAACGTCTGCTCACGCATCGAGGGGCTGACGCGCTCGCTGAACCGTCGGGTGCTGCTCAGCGACGCCACCGCGGCCCTGGTCGGACCCCGCGCCGAGCTCATCGAGCTGGACACCCTGCCGGTCAAGGGCCGCCGCCGCCCGGTGCGGCTGTTCACCTTGCAGACCTGAGGCCCGCCGGGGCCGCTATCCTCGGCCAGTGCTGCTCCTCGCCCTGGTCGCCTGCCGCCCCGAGCCCGCCCCTGCGGAGCTTGAGGAGCTCTGCGGATGGATCTACGCCCACTTCGCCGAGGAGCGGGAGCGGGACCTGGTCGCCGGGGTGGAGAACCTGGACGCCTGGATGCTCGAGCACGCCCTGGAGATCGACGAGGACGGCTACGAGGTCCTGCAGCTCAGCGACGAGGTGCCCGACAGCCTGCCGGGCGAGCGCGAGCACGCGGTCGAGGGCGCGGTCGGGGCCGCGGTGGCCGACCCCATCACCCACGGGGTCCTGCCGGTGGCCACGGCGCTGGTCGTCGAGGACCAGGTCGAGGTCTTCGAGGGCGTCTACGAGCGCTACGAGCGCGTCTTCGAGGGCGACCCGGACTGCTTCATGGACCTGGAGTGCGAGCAGGTCGGCGCCGAGAACGACTTCGACAGCCAGTACGGCGGCCTCATCGAGGTCAGCACCCTGATGCACGCCCAGTACCGCTGGGTGCAGCTGGAGGACGGGCCCGCGCTGATCCAGCGCACCTGGCTGTCCGGCGAGACCGAGGTCAGCGTCGACTGGGCCAGCGTGGACGAGCAGTACTTCCTCATGGTCGCCCTGCCTCGGCCGGACGGCGCGCTGCGGGTCCAGACCGTCTGGATCAAGGCCCGCCTGGGCGAGGACTCCGCCCCCGAGAGCGCCGCGCTGAACGTCATGGTCAACAGCATGCGCAGCCAGACCGAGCAGCTCCAGGCCTGGCTCGACCGGTGAGCCGCCGTCGCGCTCGGCGCAGCGTTCGGTCCCGGAGGCGCCGCCTCCTCGCCGAGGCCACCTTCCACGTCTACGCCCTGCGGGTCCTGGTCCGACCCGTGGCGGGCCTGGTGCTGGTCTGGCTGCTCGGGACGCTGGCCCACCGGTACTTCGGGGCCGGCCCCGAGGGCCTGGACCCGAGCTGGGCCAAGGCCGCCTTCGTGTCCTACAACCTGCTCTTCATGGAGCACCTGAGCCAGCTGCCGAGGCACCCCGTCGGCCAGCTCGTCCAGTACGTCCAGCCCCTCTTCGGCGTCTTCCTGCTCGCCGAGGGGCTGGTGAAGCTGGGCATCACGGTCTTCCGCAAGGAGGACAACCAGGAGAAGTGGATGAGCATCCTGGCCAACGCCAGCAGCGGCCACATCATCTTGTGCGGCCTGGGCAACGTCGGCGTGCGCGTCGCCGAGGAGCTGCTTCGCATGGGGCACGACGTGTTCGCGCTCGAGCTGGATCCGGACTGCCCGAACCTGGATCGCGCCCGCGAGCTGGGGGTCGAGGTGCTGGTGGGGGACGCCCGGGTGGACGGACGCCTGAGCTCGCTGAACGTGGCCAGGGCGCGGGCGGTGATCGTGGCGACGGACGACGATCTGGCCAACCTGGAGATCGCGATGGACGCGCGCGAGGCCGACCCGGACGTGCCCATCGTGATGCGCCTGTTCGATCAGCGCCTGGCACAGAAGGTGCGGGGACCGCTGGGCATCGAGGTCAGCTTCTCGACCTCCAAGCTGGCCGCCCCGCTGCTGGCCGCCGCCGCGCTGGACGACTCGGTGGTGGGCGCGCACCGGGTGGGGGACCAGACGATGGTGGTCATGGAGCTGGCGATCGGGGCCGCGGGCAAGCTGGCGGGCATCAAGCTGGCCGAGCTGGCGGGCGGACACGGCATGACCGTCGTGGCCTGGCGCCGGGGCGCGGACTGGGACACCCGGCCCGACATCCAGATCCGGCTGAGCCCCGGAGACGGCCTCCAGCTGATGGTCGACTCCTCCCGCCTGGAGGAAGTCCACGCGCTGAACTCGGGCTGACATCGCAGGTTCGCCCGGCCTCGACGATTCTGTGGGTGCTGGGCGGGTCCAGCATGGCGCGCGTCCATCACCTCGGCGCGTCGGGCCCGTCCAGCGCCACGCCCGAGGAGGGAGATCGTGCAGATGCAGCAGCGAACCAGCGGGCTATGGTCCCAGGGAACGGCACGGAGCGTCGCGATGCGCTGTTGGCTCGAGCACCCCTCCGGCGTGAGGCGCTACATCGGTCCGGGCGGGCTGATGGTCGGGCGCGAGCCGGACTGCGATCTGGTGATCGACGATACGCGCGTCAGCCGGCACCACGCGCTGGTGCGCATGGGCAAGCAGGGCCCCGAGATGCTGCACCTGGGCCGCAACCCGGCCAAGGTCAACGGCAAGCGAGAGGAGGGCAGCTCCGCGCTGGCCGACGGCGACGAGCTCAGCTTCCCCGGCGGTCACTGCGTGCGGGTGGGCGTCGAGCAGGCGGGCCCCAACCGGCTCGCCGGGCTCAGCTGGGTCATCGACCTGCTCCAGGGTGGCCGCTTCGGCATCCGCCGCTACCCCTTCAGCATCGGCGGCTCGCCCGACGACGATCTCAGCTTCCGCGGCTGGCCCGCCCACGCGCTGATGGTGCGCCGGGCCCAGGGCTCGCTGTTCTGCGAGGCCACCGTGCCGGCCAGCTGGAACGGCGCCCCCATGGACGAGATCGTGCCGATCTTCCCGGGCGACCGGATCGAGATCGAGGACCA
>CALGIB010000882.1 GCA_937915955.1 uncultured Pseudomonadota bacterium | reverse complement strand
AGGGCTTGTCCGTGGAGAAGCGGTGCTCGTAGGAGATCGTCGCCGTGCAGGTCTTGTTCTGGGCCTTGTCCAGGTTCTTGGCCCAGCAGCGGATCGAGGAGTTCGCGGTGCTGCCGTCCTGGCAGGTCAGCATCACGTTGTTGTCGTGGACAGGGGCGGGCGCATCCGAGGCGAGAGCGACGCCTCCGAAGGCGGCGGACAGGGCCAGGGCGAGCGCGACGCGGATCTTCATGGGTCGTTCCTCGGGGTGAGCGGGATGCTTCACCCCTCGAACGACGGGGCCCTGGCTATCTCCCCCTGGCCGGACCTCCTTTCACGCTCGACCCGGCCCTGGAGCCAATCTCGACGGCCGCGGGGAGATAGCGCCGGGCACGTCGTTCCCGGGGGTGAGAGGCCCTCCCAACCGCCTCCGGAGACCGACATGAACCTTCGACGCACCCTGGCCTACGGTCCATGACCCGCCGCTCGGCGGGACCCGCCCGCGCTACGGCGGCAGCGGACAGCGAACGCAGCCCTGGCGGCCCGCCTTCAGGACCTCCTTGCAGGCCTCGGGGAGCGGCGGGGGCTGGTAGTCCGGCCCCGGGTCGACGCCCGTGACGCCCCAGGTGCAGCAGGCGCAGAGGCTGTAGGTGCGTTCGGGCGCGGTCACGGGCGCGGTCACGCCTTCGGGCTCGCCGGCGGGCTCGGGGAGAGCCTCGACGGGGCCCTGCTCGATGCAGGACGACAGGATCAGCAGCCAGACCATGAGGCCTCCGTTTCCGCGGGTTGAACCACGAGTAATCTTCGGGGATGAGGTCACCAAGGAGCAGTGTCGCCAACGCTGGCGCGCTCAGGGCATCCGACGACACGCTGGCCCGCTCCGTGCGAAGGATCCTGACGTTCGACGGGCGCCTCGTCGCGCCAGACCCGAGCGCGTCGCTGTCGCTCCGAGAGCGCGCGCTGCTCGCAGCGCTGGGCGAGGCGGCCGTGCGCCCCGACCCCGCCCCTCCTGGGGTCGCAGCGCCGATCTGCCACATCGGAGTCCACGACCACGGCCGCCTGTACCTCTCTCTGGATCGCCCCGACGCGCGCGGCCTGCACGCGAGCGCCTGGGTCGAGCTGACCCCGGCCGATGTCCAGCGCGTGGCCGGCGCGCGCGCTGCCCTGGAGCCGGTGCGGGTGGCCGCAGATGCTGAGATGGACCTGCTTTTGGGGCGACTGAGCGCGAGCGAGCTGGCCTCGATCGTAGGCAAGGCCACCGAATTCGTGGATCACACGGACCCGGTATACCTGTTCGTCGACGACGCCCTGGTCACGAACTTCGACCAGCACAACAACCTGCTCCCCCGGGCAGGGGGACCCGCCGACGAGCGCTTCCTGCTGAGCCGCGTGGTGGGCAGCGCCCCGGCGGACCTGGACGTGGTGGCGCGACGCTTCCTGTTCTGCATGCACCTGCTGGACCTCGCGAGGCTGCGCGCCGAGGAGCTCAACGGCCGCCAGTTGACCCCCTGGTCGCTCCGGGACTTCTTCGCCCAGAAGCGCGGCCAATACGCCGCGCACCTGCCCGAGCCCGTCGAGGACTGGCCCTCGGGGCTGGTGGACCAGGCCAGCTGGCTGGGGGGCCGCCAGGCGGCGCTTCGGAGGACCCACCGGGTGTTCCGTTGGATCGACGGGGTGACCTTCCGGAAGGAGGAGCGCTGGCGCCCTCACGACCGCTGGCACGAGGCCACGACGCCGGTCCCCGGGCCGGTCCGAGAGCACTGCCAGGCCGAACACGGCGTGGAGGCGAGTGACTTCACACACCACACGCAGTACTTCACCGAGGTGGTCCGGCGCCTCGCAAGCCTGGACGAGGAGGCGCGGTCGCGGGGCCTGGAGGCCCTGCTCGAGGTCGTCGTCCGCGCCGCCATGGACGAGGTGCCCTCGCACGTCGGCATGACGCGAGGGATGCGGGACCTTGGCCACTTCCAGGACGCGCTGAGGGACGGCCGCCTCGACGAGCTCTGCGCAGCGCCGATGGCCGACGGCTTCTGCGCGGTGTTCCTTCGTGACTCCACACAGATCTTCGGGCCTCATCCCGCGGCGAGGGTCCTGACGGCCATCTCCAAGCGGATGCAGTACAACCACTGGCACTACCTGCCAGGCCACTTCGCGCCGTCCGAGCTGCCCCTGCGGCGTCACTTCTATCATCCGCCACAGATGAGCGACCTGGCCGAGTGGTGCGACCTGCAGCACCGGGGCCACGGCTTCGCCCGCGTCCGCCACGCCATCCGCTCTCCGGCGCCCCTGTCGTTCGGCGCTCGGAGCCTCCCGGGCCTGGTAGACATCCGGCTGATGCGCGTCACCGGGCATCCCTACACCGAGGCCGAGCTGGCCACCGCGGACCGCTACACCGAGCTCATCCGGTCGATCGCGCAAGCCGTGGTGTCGCTGCACGCCCAGGGGCTCCCCGCGCCGGTGGTCCGCGGCTTCGACAAGGCCTGGCTCGAGCGCCGGCACCCCCCGGTCGAGCCGAGCCTGCCGGAGCCGTCCTCGGCGCCCCCTCCACCCTCGCTCCAGGCCATGCTCCAGGGCGCCGTGGAGCGCCACGGCGAGGTCGCTGGGCTGACCTGCGCGAGGACCGGGGATCGCCACACCCTGGCGTCGATCGCGGCGCTCGGCCGCGCGCTGAAGATCGCAGCCGGGGGCGGCACCGTCTGTGTCCTCTGCACCGACCGCGTCCACCAGGCCCTGGCGATCGTGGCGGGCCTGATGTCCGGGCTCACGGTCTGCCCCCTGGATCCCCAGCTGCCGCCTCGGGCCCTGGAGAACCTGCTGGGGCACGTGATGCCGGACCTCGTCGTGGACGAGCGGTCGATCCAGGCGCTCGCCCGAGGACCATCGTCCACGGTCGCCGAGGCCCCGTCCAAGGGCGGGTTGCTGATCTACACCTCGGGAGCGACCGGGGCCCCGAAGGGCGTGCTGCTCTCCGACGAGCAGCTCGGCGCAAACGTCGCGTTCGCGCGGGACCACTTCGGCTACGGGCCCGACTCGAGGAGCGGGTGCCTGCTGCCCCTGAACCACACGTTCTCGATCGTCAGCGACCTGCTCCCTGTGCTCTGTGCCGGGGGCGATGTCGTGGTGTTGTCGCCCCTCCGGCTCGACGCGGCGGGGGCGCTGGCGGAAGAGTTGACCCGCTTCGAGGTGCAGTCCTACAGCGCCGTCCCTAT
>CALGIB010000881.1 GCA_937915955.1 uncultured Pseudomonadota bacterium | reverse complement strand
CGATCCCGACTGGGACGCAGGTGTCACGGGCCGAATCTGCGACCCCAGCGGCGGTGACTGGGTCATCGGTGCCCTCGTCTGGACGCTGTACGACTCCGACGGGGACGGCAGCGCGGACGCTCGCCGCGAGGACACCACCGACGCGGACGGTCGCTTCACGCTGAGCAACCTCCCGGGCGGGGACTACACGATCCACGTCGAGAAGGGCTCCTTCACGGTCGACTTCGACGTGACGCTCACGGGCGGCATGTACGAGCTCCCCGACGCCGAGTGCCTGCTGCCCCCCGACATCCTGGTCATCACGGGCGCCTACGACAGCATCGAGGACGTCCTGGACCGGATGGGCGTCGGCTACGACCTCATCAACGGCGTCTCGGGCCAGCAGCACACCAACTTCCTCAAGGACGCCTCCCAAATGGGGGCCTACGACATCATCTTCCTGAACTGCGGCATGGGCGAGGGCTGGGTCAACAGCAAGGACGTCATCGGCGCCAACATCAAGCAGTACGCCCTGGATGGCGGCTCGATGTACACCTCGGACTGGAGCTACTACGCCTTCGAGGTCGCCTTCCCCGACGCGGTCGACTTCTACGGCGACGACAAGGTCTCGGGCTCCGCCTACGTCGGCTCGGCTGCCACGATCAACGCCGCGGTCGTGGACGCGACCATGCAGGGCGTGCTCGGCAAGAGCACCGCCAAGATCAACTACGACCTGGACGCCTGGGCCGTGATGGAGTCCGCGAACAGCGACGTCGACGTGTTGCTCACGGGTGACGCGCCCTACTTCGACTGGAACAGCTGGGCCTCGGGCACCGTGAAGAGCTCGCCGCTGGCGGTCGAGATCCACCCTGGCAAGGGCAACATGATCTACACCTCGTTCCACAACGAGCGTCAGACCACCGGCGATATGGACGCGATGCTCGAGGAGATCATCCTCTCGCTGTGAGCCTGGCAGCGGTTGACGCGACAGGGGCCGGGACATAGTTCCCGGCCTCTTCTGTCTTGGGAGCTCAGATGGCCCGCGGTAACCGGCCCGAGCGCGTGGCCGAGCTCGTGCACAAGGAGCTCGCCGTCTTGCTCCGCAGCGAGGTGAAGGACCACCGTGTCGGCCTGGTGTCCATCACGCACGTCGAGGTGACGCGGGACTTGAGCATCGCCCGGGTGCACGTGACCACCCTCGGCGGTGGCGGGGACCGCGAGGCCATGCTCGCAGGGCTCAAGCACGCGGCCGGCTTCCTGCGGGGGCGGGTGGGGCGAGCGCTGCAGCTCCGGCACGCGCCTCAGCTGGACTTCCGGCTCGACGAGCACACCGAGCACGCCGTGCAGATGACCTCGATGCTCAATCGGATGGAGCACGAGAGGGCCGAGGCAGAGAGCGCAGAGCCCGGCGAGGAGTAGCGCATGCTCCCCGGATTCCTGGTGCTCGACAAGCCCGCTGGTCGGACCTCGCACGACCTGGTCGGCATCGTGCGTTCGATCACCGGCATCAAGCGGGTAGGGCACACGGGCACCCTGGATCCCTTCGCGACGGGGGTGCTGCCCCTCGCCCTCGGCGCCGCCACGCGCTTCATCCAGTTCCTCGACGAGGGCGAGAAGGTCTACGAGGCCACTCTGCGCTTCGGCCAGGACACCGACACCCTGGACCTGGAGGGGCAGGTGGTCCGCGAGGCCGGGCCGCCTCGGCTGGAGCTGCTGGAGCAGGTGCTCGCCTCGTTCACCGGGTCTCTGATGCAGCGCCCACCGGCCTACTCGGCGGTGAAGATCGACGGCAAGCCGCTCTACGCCTACGCGCGCAAGGGCGAGGTGGTGGTGGCGGAGCCCCGCCCGGTGCAGGTCCAAGGCATCGAAGTGCTGGCCTCGGACCCGCGCCAGCTGCGCTTCAGGTGTCGCGTGAGCCGTGGCACATATGTACGTGTTCTTGCACAGGAAATCGCTGAGGCGCTGGGTTCGGCGGGGCACCTCGTCCAGCTACGTCGGCTGCGCTCGGGGCCCTTCAGCATCGAGGCGGCGCTGTCCATGGATCAGCTGGCCGTGCTGGCCTGCGGGCAGCCCGACTGGCAGCTGGCCTTTGCCCGCGAGCGCGACCGCCGGCCGGAGCGGGTCCCCCAGGAGCAGGTTCGAGCCGGCCTCGAGGCCCACCTGGTCTCCCTCGGCCGAGCCACGGCCCACTACCCGACCGTGGGGACCGAGCGTCCCGAGTTGGTCCTGCACGGGCGCATGCCGACCGTCGACCTGCCCGAAGGGACCCGCTTCCGCGTCCTCGACGGTCAGCGTCTCCTGGCCATCGCCGAGGTTCGGGAGGGGCGGAGCAAGGCCCTCCGCGTGCTCGCCAGCGCTTGACCCGGGGCTGGGCGCCGGATAGGCGGGCCCCGCTTCACGACCCTGTGGTCACATCGAGCCATGTCGATGCGTTCTACGGGGCTCGCCAGCCGGCCCGAACAGGGCCCGGTCCGGAAGGACCGCAGGAGAACACCATGGCGCTTCATACCTCCGAGAAGGCATCCATCATCGCCGAGCACGCCAAGGCCGAGGGGGACACCGGTTCCCCCGAGGTGCAGGTCGCGCTGCTCACCCGTCGGATCAACCAGCTGACGGAGCACTTCCGAGGACATCACAAGGACCACCACAGCCGTCGTGGTCTGCTCAAGCTGGTCGGCCAGCGCCGCCGGCTGCTCCGCTACCTCAAGAACAACGACGAGGCCCGCTACAAGGCCCTCATCGGAAAGCTTGGGCTGCGTCGCTGAGCGGAATCGAGGGCCGGGCACTTGCCTGGCCCTTTCTTCGTGCGCAGCATTCGCTCTTTAAGACCGGGTCCATCTGGGCCTGACACACAACACAACGCACTGCCGGGTCACGATTCGTCGACCTCCGCGGACTGAGCGTCGAGAGGGTCTTCCCTCGAGGCTCACTCCGAGAAGGTCTACGGGGTTCGACGCGGGACGCAGCGGTGCACGACACAAGGAACACCACATGCACGGTGTGAACGAGCACTCTGTCTCCGTCGAAGTCGGCGGTACCACCCTCACCATCTCCACGGGCAAGTACGCCAAGCAGTCAGGTGGCGCCGTCGTCATCAGCGCCGGCGACAGCTCCCTGCTGGTCACCAGCGTCTGCAGCTACGAGCCCACGCGGTTCGACTTCATGCCGCTGACGGTCGACTACCAGGACCGGACCGGCTCCTACGGCGC
>CALGIB010000880.1 GCA_937915955.1 uncultured Pseudomonadota bacterium | reverse complement strand
ATGTACGACGTCCTCGTCATCGGCTCCGGCCCCGGCGGCTACGTCGCCGCGATCCGCGCCGCCCAGCTGGGCCTGTCCGCCGCCTGCGTGGAGATGGCCGAGCTCGGCGGGGTCTGCCTGAACTGGGGCTGCATCCCGTCCAAGGCGCTGCTCAAGTCCGCCGAGGTCGCCAACACCCTGCGCCACGTCGACGACTACGGGATCTCGCTCAACGAAGGCTTCAGCATCGACTTCAAGGCGGTCGTGCAGCGGAGCCGCCGGGTCGCCAAGAAGTCCGAGAAGGGCGTGAAGTACCTCTTCAAGAAGTACGGCGTGACCCACATCGTGGGTCGCGGCAGGCTGGTCGAGGCGGGCACGGTCCAGGTCGGCGAGGAGCTCTACGAGGCCAGGCACGTCATCGTGGCCACCGGCGCCCGCGCTCGCTGGTTCCCGGGCATGGAGCCCGACGGCGAGCGCATCCTGACCTACAAGGACGCCATCGTCCGCGACGAAAAGCCCACCTCGGCGATCGTGCTGGGGGCTGGCGCGATCGGCCTGGAGTTCGCCTACTTCTGGCACTCGATGGGCGTGGACGTCACCCTCGTCGAGGGGGCCGACCGCCTGGCTCCCCTCGAGGATCCGGACCTCAGCGCCGAGCTCCAGCGCTCCTGGAAGAAGCTCGGCGTCGCCTTCGAGACGGGCGTGCTCTGCGAGTCCGTCGAGAACACCGGCGGCGGCACCAGGGTGACGCTCCAGGACGGCCGCGTGCTGGAGGCCGAGGTCACCCTGCTGGCCCTGGGCGTGCGGGCCAACACCGAGGATCTCGGCCTCGAGGCGCTCGGCGTGGCCCTGGACCGTGGCTTCGTGAAGACCGACAGCGACTGCCGCACCAGCGTCCCCGGGGTCTACGCCATCGGGGACGTCGCCGGCCCGCCGATGCTCGCCCACAAGGCCAGCACCGAGGCCCACATCTGCGTGGAGCGCATCGCCGGTCACGCCCACCCAGATCTGGACCCCCAGCTGATCCCCGCAGGCACCTTCTGCCAGCCCCAGATGGCCAGCGTCGGCAAGACCGAGCCCCAGCTCATCGACGAGGGCGTGCCCTACAAGGTCGGCCGCTTCCCCTTCGCCGCGAACGGAAAGAACCGCGGCACCGGCGCGGTCGAGGGCTTCGTGAAGGTGCTCATCGGCGGCCCCTACGACGAGCTCCTGGGCGCCCACATCATCGGACAGGACGCCGTCGAGCTGCTGGGCGAGCTGGTCATGGCCAAGACGGGCGAGCTGGACGCGCAGACCTTCCTGCACGCCATCCACAGCCACCCGTCATCTTCGGAGGCCGTGATGGAAGCGGTGGCGAACGCGCTCGGAGTCAGCGTACACATCTAGCGTGACGTTCCTCCTCTCCTCGGCGCTCGCGCACACCCCTCACGACACGACGACCTTCGTCGCCGTCGAGGGCGAGCGCGTCCTGACCGACGTCTCTCGCACGCCCGAGGTGCTGCTGGCCGAGTCCTCGGACACCTGGACATGGAGCTACGAGCGCTGGTGGGGCACCGCGCCGCCCACCGACGGCGCCCTGCTCGAGGGCCAGCGCTGGGTGGCCGACGGCGACCTGTACCGCGAGCACGAGCTGGTGATCGAGGGCATCACCGAGGTCCAGGCCTACGAGGGGCAGCTCTGGGCGGCCGGCCCCGAGGGGCTGTTCGTGGACGGCGAGCGCAAGAGCGGCGCGGGCTACGTCGCCCTGGACGTGCCCTGCGCGGCCACCCCGCACGACGTGGTCTGCGGGCAGCAGGGCTTCGACGAGGTGGAGGCGGAGATCGTCGACCTGCTGAGCGAGGACGGACCCTGGGTGGCCACCGACGGCGGCGGCCTGCTGCGCTGGGACGGTCAGGCCTGGAGCCGCGTCGAGGGGCCCGGTGACCAGGTCTCGACCATCGACCGGGTCGGTGGACTGTGGGTGGCGACCGAGTTCGCCGACCGGCTCTGGAGCTCCTCCGATGGCGAGAGCTGGGCCGTCTCGACGCCTCTCCCCGAGACCGAGGAGGGGCCCGGAAACCCCCCGGATGGCCGCCACACCTTCGGCGTCGAGGCGCAGCACGGCAGCCTGTTCTGGATGGCGACCTGGGAGGGCGCGCTGCGCAGCGAGGACGGGCTGGTCTGGGTCGAGGCCCAGGTGGTTCCACCCAGCGTCCACCGGGCCGTGGCCTGGGACGGGGACGCAGCGCTGCTCGGAAGCTACGGGGCCGGCCTGAACCGGGTCGAGGACGGGAGCTTCGAGGCGCTGTCCGCGGGCTCCCTGGCCTCCTTCGTGCGGCAGGCCGCCGTGACCAGCGAGGCCGCCTGGTTCACCGAGCGGGGCCGGCTCTGGAAGCAGGGCTGGGAGCGCGTCGAGGCCTTCGACGACGTGACCGCGCTGACCGTATACGAGGACCAGCTGTATGCAGCCGGAGCCTCGGGCGTGTGGAGCGTCGAGCCCACCGCGCTGCTGTTCGAGCTGGGCGCGGACGCCTCGGGGGTGGCCGTGCACGAAGGCCAGGTCTTCGCGCTCGTCGAGGACGGACGCCTGCTCGCGGACGGCCTGGAGCTGGAGCCGCTCCCGGCCACGCCGACCGGCCTCTGGAGCGTGGACGGGCGGCTGCTGGCCGGCTCGGACGACGGGGTCTGGGTCTGGGAAGAGGGCTGGCACCAGGAGAGCCACGCCGGCGCCTGGATCTCGGGCATCGCCGCGGACATGGTCCTGGCCGACGACGTGCTCTACCTCGCCTCGGACGCGCTGGGCAGCTTCCCGGGAGCCACAGGCCTGGCCCGCCAAGGGGACCGCGCGCTCATCTCCAGCTACGGCGGGGCCTTCCTCGACGACGGCACCCTGGCCAGCAACCGCCTGGTGCTGGACGGGCTCCTGTTCGACATCGACGGCAGCGCGACGGTGACCTCGGATCCCGAGGCCAACCGCCAGGCTCTGACCCTGCTCGAGGAGGGCACGGCGACCCTGCGCTTCTCGGGCGAGCAGGTCCGCCTCCACGGCTCGGGCGAGGCCCGCGTCGACGGCGATCTGCTCGAGGGCTGCGTGGAGCTCGATCCCGGCTTCCACACGCTGGTCGTCAGCGCCCCCGCGAGCCTTGACGCGGTCGAGGTCTACCTCGGCGAGGGCCTGGCGAGGCCACTCTGCGAGGAGCCTCGCGACTCCACGGACACGGGCACCGCTGGAGACCACCATGGGCGCTGCGGCGGCTGCGCGACCGGACCCGCGAGCTCAGCGGCCTGGCTGCTCGCGCTGCTCGCCTTCCGGCGGCGTCACCAGCGCTGAGGCAGGTCCGCCGCGGTCAGCCAGCCCATCCACCAGGGCACCGCGCA
>CALGIB010000879.1 GCA_937915955.1 uncultured Pseudomonadota bacterium | reverse complement strand
CTGCTCGGCGGGGTCCTGGCCTTCGGCCTGGCGGCGCTGGCGCGGGGCGTGACGCTGCGGCCGGCCTGGGCCAGCCTGGCGGCGGGCCTGCTCGGGGTCAGCTGGAGCCTGGTCGGTCTGGTGGTGGCCGAGACGGCGCTGGCGGGCTGGCTGCCCGGGGCGCTGGCCTGCCTGCTGGTCGCGGCGGGCCTCCTGCGGGCTCGCTGATCCTCAGAGCGGGAAGTCGTAGCCGACGATCAGCTGCACCCCGCCCTGCTCCTCGCGCACGTAGACCTGGCAGGTCGCGTCCCCGCAGTCGAACCAGCCCTGCTCGTCGACCGAGCCCGCCGCCTTCAGGAGGGTCAGCAGGTCGTCCCCGTCCTCGGCGTACTCCACCCGGCTGGCCTGCTTCACGGCCTCGGCGAAGGGATCGGCGGGCTTGCTGGCCAGGCCCACCGTCAGGGTCATGCCGTAGTGCACGCAGCCGCCGTGCTCGTAGCGGACCGGGGTGCCGTCGGGGAAGGTGAAGGACTCCCGGCTGAAGCCGACGTCGTTGACCTGGTCGACCCTCACGCCCTCCTGGAGCGGGGCCAGGGCCAGGCCCAGGGCCTCCTGGATCATGCACTCCGGGTCCTGCGGGGCTCGCTCGAGCGGCGGGGGCAGGGGAGCAGGCCGAGCCGCGGGGGCCTCGATCGGTGCGGCGGGCGGCGCGCTCGGCTTCGGAGCAGCGGGGGTGTCCGAGCAGGCGGCGATCAGCGCGATCAGGGTCGTCATGCCCGCATTGTAGTGGCGCGAGGCGCGAGCAGGCTGACCTCGGTCGTCTCGGACTTGCCCTTCACTCGAATGGTGTCCGTCTCCACCAGCCGAGCCGAGGTCGGGCCCGCGTCCGCGAGCAGCGCGCTCTGGACCAGCAGGTGCCCGGGCCGGGAGCTGCTCTCCAGGCGGGCGGCCAGGTTCACGGTGTCGCCGATGACGGTGTACTCGAGCTTGGCCGAGGAGCCCATGTTGCCGCTGGACCAGCGGCCCCTGAGCCACCCCGACCCGGATGGCCAGGGGCTGGCGGCCCTTGGCGACCAGCTCCTCGTTGCAGGCCTCCACGGCCCGCAGCATGTCCAGCCCGGCCGAGACCGCGCGCTGCGCCAGGTCGTCCTGCTCGCCCGGCACGAAGACCACCATCACGCCGTCCCCGATGCGCTTGTCGATGACCCCGCCGTGCCGCACGAAGACCGGGTCGACGTGCCCGAAGTACAGGTTCAGCTCCTCGACGACCTGCTCCGGCGGCATGGCCTCGCAGCGCGGCGTGAACCCGACGATGTCGGCGAAGAGCACGGCGGCGTGGGTGCGCCGTCCGCCCAGCGAGAGCTCCAGCTCGGGGTTGGCCAGGATGCGCTCGACCAGATCGCCGCTGAGGTAGCCAGACAGCTTTCGGCTGGCGAGGTTGGCGCGCCTCAGGCTCTCCTGTTCGCCCCAGAGCGCCTCGTAGCGGGCGTCCGCGCCCTGAAGCAGCTCGCGGACGCGCTGGCCGTCCTCGCGTCGGCCCTCTCGGCCCCGCACCACCCGGCGCCAGCCGTCGATGGCGAGCAGGATGGCCGCGCCACCCACCGTCGCCCAGGCCAGCGGGCCCCCGAGCAGCCAGGCCACGCCGAAGCCGAGCAGCCCGCCCAGGAGGCCCAGGATCAGGACTGGTCGCCAGGGCGAGGTGGGCACGGCGTAGTGCACCCGGTACAGGCTGCCGCCGTCCGGCAGCCGCTGGTGCTCGACCTGGGCCCGGGGCAGGCCCCAGACCGTGGGGATGGCCTCGAGGATGCCGTGCAGGCTCCAGCGCGTGGCCACCAGCCAGAAGTTGTCCTGGCCGGGCTTGGGCCAGACCTTCAGCTCGAAGCGGCCCTCGCTGGGGCTGTGCGCCTCGAAGGCCAGCGTGCGGTTGGTCTGCTGGGCCAGGCGAGGCACCTGGGGGTAGACCACCTTGGGGGCTGCCCAGCGCCTTGAGCACCGTGAACATCGCGCCCATACGGTCCGGCTCAAAGAGGTCCCAGGCCGATCGCCGCCAGAGCTGCCAGACCTCGTGCTCGTCCGGTGGCGTGTGGTCCAGGCCGGCCGCCGCGGCCGCAAGGCGCTGGATGAGCGCGACGGTGTAGCTGGCGCTGACCCAGGCCTCGGTGCCCTCGAGGTGGGCGCGGGGCACCCGCAGGTCATCGAGGATGCCCTGGACCACGGCCTGCCCGACGAGCTCCTCGAAGAAGAGCACCGTCGGGTAGACGAGGCGGTTGCTGATCTCCGGCCGGGTGAGGGCCGGATCCAGGGCGCCGGGCGGCCGCTCGCTCAGATGGTGTCGCGCTCGTCGATGCGCGTCGCCGTGAAGTCGAAGTCGCTGCCGCAGGTCCAGTCGCCCCAGCCGTAGGCGTAGCGGTAGGTGCCGCTGAGCACCTTGCCGTCGAGGTCCGCGCTGACCTCCTCGCGCACGAAGGTGGAGCCGCCCGAGTCGTTCTCGGCCTCCTCGTACTCGTAGCGGACCTTGAAGCTGTTGCCGTCGGCCGGGCCCTTCAGCGGGTTGTTCGCGTAGACGACGACCTCCCCGTCGTCGCCGCCGAAGATCTCGATGGTCCCGAGGCTGCTCTGCTCCTCGGTCGCGTCGTCCGGGTCGTAGCAGTCGTCGGTGTAGGTCAGCGGTCCGTCACCCAGGATCAGCCAGGTGCCGGCGAACTTGCCGGCCTTGGTGCAGCCCAGGCCGGCGATCAGGAGCAGTCCGAGGGGAGGCATTACCACCACCCGCTGTCCCAGCCGGTGTCCCAGCCGGTGTCGCCCGAGGGCCAGTTCGCGTAGGGGGTGCTGCCCCAGTTCGCGTCGTCGCCGAGGTGCTGGTTGGAGTCGACGTCCACCCGCATGCCCTGGAGGGTCCAGGCGTAGGTCTCGATCTCGTCGACGTCGGCGCCGCAGCTCTTGACGAGGCTCTGGTCCTCCTCCGTCAGCTTGGCCTCGAAGACGCCGCCCTCGGTGAAGGTGCCCGTCATGGTCAGCGTGGTCTTGTAGAGGCTGGTGTCGCAGTCGTCGTAGGCGGGCGCGTAGTCCATGCCGTTCTCGTAGGACGCCGTGAACTCCTTGCCTTCGCGGGTGCCGGCCAGCAGCGCGCCGAGGCCGTCGATGGCGAAGCTGCCTTCCTTGGTGTGGTAGATGGCGACGGTGCCGCGGTCCTCGACGCCGATGGCCGGGTCCTCGGGGTCCACCGAGTTCTCGGAGAGCGCGTAGAAGATCAGGTAGGTGCCGTCGTAGGCGCCGGTGCAGCCCGTCAGGCTGAGCAGGATCGAGAGCATCGGTCAGTCCCCCATGTAGCGGTCTTCGGACGAGCTCAGGGGCTCG
>CALGIB010000878.1 GCA_937915955.1 uncultured Pseudomonadota bacterium | reverse complement strand
CAGGCCGGTCCAGCGGCGCGCCAGCAGGTGTCGCCGCGCAGGTTGACCAGCAGCTCGTTGTCCAGCTGCAGGTCCCAGCCTCCTGGCTCCAGGGTGAGGCCCGGCATAGCCTGGTGGACCTGCTCCTGGCCCCAGCTGGCCAGCGACGCGGGGCCCAGCACCCCCAGATCCAGGCGCAGGCTGTCCAGCCGGTGCTCGCCGAGGCGGCCCCACCCGCCGTGGGTGAGCAGCAGCCCGGCCCAGGGGCGCTCCAGGGGGCGTGGCCGGCCACGGGCGATGCCCCAGGGGGTGTAGACCTGCTGGTCCAGGCCCAGCTCCCAGAGCCGATCGACGCCGCCCGAGACGCTCACCCCCAGGCCCTGGCTGTACCAGCGGTCCGCCGTCGGCCGCTGGGGCGCGAGGGCGTCGTTGTCCTCGACCACGCGGACGAGCGTCTGGGAGAGCGCCAGGGAGGAGAGGAGCAGGTACACGGACACCGCAGGCGTTACGTGGCGCGCGCCCTCTAACCCTGCTGGAGCCGTACTCAGCGTGCAGCGCGTCGTCGTCACAGGGCTGGGCTTCGTGTCGGTGCTCGGCCAGGAGCTCTCCCAGGTCTCCGAGTCCCTGCGCCTGGGCCGGAGCGGGGTGGTTCGGGACCCGGAGCGCGAGGCGCTGGGCTTCCGCAGCCCGCTCACGGGGGCGCTGACGGGCTTCGACCCCAAGCAGCTGCTGGGCCGCAAGGAGCGCCGCTCCATGAGCGAGCCGGCTCTCTACGTGGCCTCGGCCGCGGTGCGGGCGCTGGAGGACGCCCGGCTCTCGCGCGAGCAGGTCGCGGGCCCCTCCTCGGGCGTGATCGTCGGCAACGACTCGACCGTCAGCGACGGCGCCCAGGTGGTCGAGAAGACCCTGGCCGACGGCGGCACGCGCAGCCTGGGCAGCAGCGCTGTAGTGGACTGCATGAACAGCTCGCCCAGCATCAACCTGTCCGTGCTGCTCAGGACCGAGGGCGCCTGCTGGACGATGTCGGCGGCCTGCGCCTCGGGGGCCCACGCCATCGGTCAGGCCTGGGGGCTCATCGCCACCGGGCAGCAGGAGCTGGTGGTCTGCGGCGGCACCCAGGAGCTGGGCTGGCGCGGCATGGCGGGCTTCGACGGGCTGGGCACCTTCTCCACGCACGAGGGTGACCCGGGCGATGCGTGCCGGCCTTTCTCCTCGGACCGCGACGGGCTGGTCCCCAGCGGCGGCGCCGCCGTGCTGATCCTGGAGTCCCTGGAGCACGCTCGGGCTCGCGGCGCCCGGATCCGAGCGGAGCTGCTCAGCTACGCCTTCTCCAGCGACGGCTTCCACGTGACCAGCCCCTCGGGCCGAGGCGCAGGCCGCTGCATCCGCATGGCGCTGGAGCGCGCGGGGCTGGAGCCCTCGCAGATCGACTACGTCAACGCGCACGCCGCGGGCACCCCCGTGGGCGACGCGGTCGAGGCCCAGGCCATCCTCGACGTGTTCGGCGAGCGGGGCCCCCCGGTGTCCTCGACCAAGAGCCTGACCGGCCACGAGTGCTGGATGGCCGGGGCCAGCGAGGCGGCCTACTGCCTGCTCATGGCCGAGGGCGGCTTCCTGGCCCCGAACCGCAACTTCGTCGCCGCGGACCCGGGCCTCGAGGCCCTGAACCTGGTGCGCGGCCCCACCTCGCAGGCCAGCCGCTACCTGCTCTCGAACAGCTTCGGCTTCGGGGGCACCAACGCCTGCTTGATCTTCGACGCGGAGCCTGACCATGGCTGAGCTACCTGCCGTCACCGAGCTCATCCCGCACCGTGACCGCTGGCTCTTGATCGAGCGCCTCATCGAGCTCGACCCCCAGGCCGGGCGCGTCGTGGCCGAGGGCCGCTTCACCGTCGACCAGGTCCGCGGGCACTTCCCCGACCAGCCCGTCGTGCCCGGCGTGATGCTGCTCGAGGCCATGGCGCAGACGATGGCCTGCCTGCACGTGCTGACGCTGCGGCTGGCGGCCGAGCAGTCCGAGCAGCCCGTAGAGGACGGCACGCCGTTCCTGGCCGGCTTCGAGAAGGTGCGCTTCAAGGCCCCGGTCCTGCCTCCCGCGACGGTGCGCTTCGAGGTCACGGTCAAGGAGCGGCGCTTCGGGCTGACCACCGCCTCGGGCGTCGCCGTGGCGGGCGGCCGCAAGGTCTGTCAGGCGCGCCTGACCGGGGCCATCCTGCCGGCCCACATGACGGCGCCCGAGTGACCGGCAAGACCGCGCTGGTCATCGGCGCTGGCATGGGCGGGCTGACCGCGGCGGTGCTCCTGGCCAGCCACGGCTACCAGGTCACCGTGCACGAGCAGCACTTTCGGCCCGGCGGCCTGCTGCATCGCTTCTTTCGCGAGGGCAGCCCCTACGACACGGGCTTCCACTACTGCGGCGGCGTCGAACACCAGGACATCTTGGGCCGCTGCCTGCGGCACCTGGGGGTCTTCGACAGCATCCAGTTCCAGGACCTGGACCCCGACGGCTTCGACCGGCTGATCTACCCGGGCTTCGAGTTCCGCGTGCCGGTGGGCCTGGACAACTACCGCCAGCGCCTCAAGGAGACCTTCCCCCACGAGGGCCCCGGCATCGACCTGTTCATCGGGGACATGGAGTCCGCGATCCAGGAGTACGGGCTCTACGTCTACCGGACCGACGTCAACGTCGCCGAGTTCCTGCGCTGG
>CALGIB010000877.1 GCA_937915955.1 uncultured Pseudomonadota bacterium | reverse complement strand
GGCCAGGGGGGACACCCTCCTTCGGGCTGGAGGACGAGGGTTGGCCACCGCCGAGGCGGCTGCCCGCCCTCGGAAGGCCCGGGCCGCCACCAGCAGCGGCACCGTCGCGCCCAGGGTGGCCAGCCCCAGGATGGCGGCCTTGGCCAGGCTGGCGGCCTTCACCGCCTGGAAGAGACGCCAGGTAAGAACCGGCGCGTCGAGCACCGCCACGGCGCCGAAGTCCGAGATCGCGTAGAGCGCGCAGATCAGCGCGGACAGCCCCAGGGCGGGCCGCAGCCGAGGCAGCACGACCACCCGGAAGACCCGCCACGGGCCGGCCCCGAGCGTCCGCGCGGCCTCCTCCTCGGCGGCCGAGCCCCGGGCCAGGGCGGCGCCGACGATCAGCTGCACGTAGGGGACGGTGACCAGGACCAGGACCACCGCCGCGGCAGGCAGCCCGCGGACCCGAGGCAGGGGCCCCTGGGCCAGCGTCGCGGCCATCAGGTAGCTGGGCATCGCCAGCGGCAGCAGGGCCAGCGAAGCCAGGATCCGCCGGCCCGGGAACTCGAGCCGGGCCTCGCACCAGGCCAGGCCGGCGCCCCAGAGCGTGGCGGCCAACCCGACGGCCGCGGACAGCCCCAGCGAGCGCAGCAGCAGCGCGCCCACCCCGCTGCTGGCCAACACCGAGGACAGGGCGACCGGTCCGCCCAGCGGGTCCTCGGGCGGCCTCCACAGAGCGCTGCCCAGGCCCACCAGAGGCAGGCCGACCAGCATCAGCAGCACCAGGCCCGAGGCCAGCGCGGCCCCAAGACCGGGCCGCCTCACTGGAGGCCCAGCTCCTGGAGCATCGCGCGGGTCGGCCCGACGTCGGCCAGCGCGGCCTGCGAGACCTCGGCCAGCGTGCTGGGGTCGATGGCGGGCACGTCCGGGTGCGTCGGCACACCGGGGCGCGTCGGGTACTCGAAGTTGTCCTGGGCGAAGGAGGCCTGGGCCGGCTCGGAGACCAACCAGCCCAGCACCCGCTCGGCGGCCGCGGCGTTGGGCGAGCCCGACCGCACCGCGGCCCCGGACACCATCATGATGTTCCCGGCGTCGCCGGGCGCCAGGCTGTGGTTCAGGGCCTGGTAGCCCTCGGTCTTCTTCTGGTGCAGGTAGTAGTGGTTGACCCAGCCGACCTGGATCTCGCCCGCGTGGGCGGCCTCGACCTGCGGCGAGTTCTTGGGGTACACCGTGGGCTCGTTGGCCTGCACGGCGGTCAGCCAGGCGCGGGTCTCGTCCTCGCCCCAGAGCGCGCGCAGCGCGGACACGTGGCACTGGAAGCTGCCGTTGGAGGGCGCCCAGCCCAGCTGACCCTTCCACCTCGGATCGGCCAGGTCCTTCAGGCTGCTGGGGCGGTCGGCGACCGGCACCGAGGCGTTCACGACCACCACGCGCAGGCGGCCGCTGGTGCCGATCCAGCGACCGTCCGGGTCGCGGTAGGCGGGGTCCACCTGGTCGAGCAGCGCCTGCGGCAGCGGCGCGATCGCCGCGCGCTGGGACAGGGCCCCCAGGTGGCCCGAGTCCTGCGCCAGGATCAGGTCGGCCGGGCTCTCGGCCCCCTCGGCGAGCAGGCGCGTGACCAGCTCGGGGGTGTCGCCGTACTGGATCTGCAGATCCAGCCCAAGCTCGGCCTCGGCGCGCTCGAAGAGCGGACCGACCAGGGCCTCGCTGCGACCGCTGTAGATCGTGACCACGGCGGGAGCGGGAGCCGGGACGGGATCGCCCTGGACGATCGGCTGGGCCTCGCAGGCCAGCATCAACAGAAGCATCGTTACCTCGACTTGTGGCCAGCCTGGATAACCTGAAAGTTCCTTTCAATAAGGGATCCATGGCCCAGGTTCGGACCCGGGCACCAGCCCTCGAACAGGTCGAGCCGGACGAAGGTCCTATCGGCGGAGGCGCTCGCTCGCGAAGCTGTGGCCGCTGTGCAGGCCGAAGGGATCCTCCATCCCGAGGTCCTCGAGGTCCTGGTCCAGCGAGAGCGCGTTGAGGTCGTCGGTCGTCTCGGCGTTCTGGACGGGCTCAAGCTGGTTGCGGTCCAGGGGGATCAGCCAGTGGGGGTCCGTGGACAGCGGCACGCGCGGCAGCTCCAGGCAGTCGGCGACCTCGACCAAGCCCAGCTGGAAGAGCAGGTCGAAGGCCCGCCAGGCCTCGCGTGTGCGCCGAGGCTCGAGGCGGCCCGAGCGCAGGATGAGCTCACGCAGCGCGGGCGCACGCCAGGCCTGGCCCAGGGTGCGGTGGGCGATGGGGTCGAGCTTGTACGGCCCGGCGTCGCGGGCCACCAGCAGCTCGTGGTCCAGCACGTGGTGGAACTGGCGGGCCACCGACTCGGGAGGACGGGCGCGCGGAAGCGCCTCGCTCAGCAGCGCGAACAGGCTGACGGGCAAGCCCAGCGGGTGGCCGGCGGGGCCCGGGGCCGGCGCGCTCCACCGCAGCTCCAGGGGCGCCGTCAGGAGCTCGCCCAGCAGCACGGCCAGCTGCTCCTCGGCGTACTCGGCGACCCGATACGGCCGCAACCCCGCGCCGACCGCCGTCGCGAGGTCCTGGCCGAGGTCGCCGCTGCAGGCCAGCTCGGCCCCCGGCAGGCCGCGAAGCAGGGGCTGGCCGTGGACACCGAGGAGGTAGGGGCCGCGCAGATCCAGCGTCAGGCGCCTGGCCTCGCCCCACCCCAGCTCGAGCCGCCCCGACTCGCCGGAGCGGTGGGAGCGAAGGAGTCGGCGAAGGCGACGAACCACGATCCTCATGGATGCATGGTGCAGTAAGAGAAGCGATAGGCGGTTTCAGGCTGCTTACCGCAGAGCCACCAGCCGCTGGATGCTCACCCGCTCCAGCAGCCGCGACCCACGATCAGGGGGAGCGACCGTCCGGGATCGCACCCGGCCTTGTGGATAGGCTGCCTCCGTGACCCTGCTCCTGCTCGCCTGCCGCCCAGCGGCCGACCTCGTCGACGCGGACCCGGGCCTGATCCGCCTGGGCCCTCCGCAGCCCACCGTGGGGCTCTACGACGTGCTGGCGCTGGACGAGGGCGTCTACGTCAGCAACCTGCACACGGCCTTCGTGACGATCGCGGACCCCTCGACGGGGGCGTGGAGCGGCGTCCTGGACCTGCGCGAGGGCGGCCTGGACGAGGCCCGCTTCCCTCGCCTGGAGAGCTGGGACGAGCGCGTATGGGTCAGCTCCTCGGCGGACGGCGTGGTGTTGGGCTTCCACGAGGGCCGCTTCGAGCAGACCCTGGAGATCGAGGTCGACGACCAGCTCCTCGGCGCCGACGAGGACGGGCTGTGGATCGGGCGCGAGGACGGCCTGTACACCTGGAACGGGGCCTGGACGAGGCAGCTCGAGCTGGGCTTCCGGCCCGCGGCGGCCGATCGCAGCGGCGCGTCCTGGCTGGTCCTGGACGCGGGCGAGGTGGCCGTCGAGCGGCGCGGCTCCGAGAGCTGGCGGCTGCGGCTGGACCTGCCCGACCTGGGCGACGTCGAGCTGCTGGGCGAGCGGGCCTACGCGAGCTCGCGAGCGACGGGCGAGGTCTTCGAGCTGGGCCCGACGGCGGTGATCCGCGCCGTGCAGAGCGGCAGCGACACCTTCGATCTCGCGGAGCACGACGGCCACCTCCTGGTCAGCAACCGCCAGGGCGCCGCGCTCCCCGACAGCGGCAGCTACCAGGGCGCGCCGGCCACCGTCCTGCGGCTCACGGCCGACCTGGAGAGGATCTGGGAGCTGGAGCTGGACAAGACGATCCACTTCCTCTCGCGGGCCCCGGACGGCACCTGGTGGACGGCGAACGAGGACGCCCTGCGGCTGTCCAGCTTCGACGCGGACTCGGGCCAGGAGCTGCTGCGAGGACCTCGGCTGGGGCTGACCCTGGACGCGCTCAGCCTCTATGACGGGCGCATCTGGGCGGGCAGCCACCTGACCGACGAGCTGTGGTGGCTGGACCCGGAGACCTGGCAGGTGGGCTCGGTCGAGGCCTGCGGCTGGCCCTTCCAGCTGGTGCCCGCCGAGGACGGCCTGGCCTATGTGCCCTGCCAGGAGGACGGGCAGGTCATGGTGCTGGAGGACGGCCTCGTGACCGATCAGCTGGCCGTGGTCGACACCTTCCACCAGGA
>CALGIB010000876.1 GCA_937915955.1 uncultured Pseudomonadota bacterium | reverse complement strand
ATCCACGCCCACGTTCGATCCGTCCGCCACGCAGAGGTTGCGGTAGCCGCGGTTCTGCAGGGCCTCGATCAGCGAGCACAGCACGCGCAGATCGACGGAGTTGCCGGTCAGGGCGGGCAGGTCGTTGTTCAGGTTGGGCTTGAGCACGATGCGCGCCCCGAGCGCCGGCAGCTTGTGCTCGAAGCAGCTCAGCAGGTCGTCCACCCGATCGCGCACCTGGCTGGTGGTCCAGGCCTCGCGAAGCTCGACGGCGCCTCGGTCTGGGACCGAGAACCTCACGCCTCGCCGACCTCGACCGAGAGACCGCCGTCCGTCCGCATCAGGTCCCGCCAGGACACCCAGCCGGTGCCGTCGTAGCAGATCATCGGCCCACCCTCGGCCACACCCTGGGCCTCGATCAGCTCGTCCAGGCGGACCGGCCCGAAGACGTGGTCGTGGTGCTGCAGGTACCAGTCCTTGCGGTGGCCGTCGTCGAACCTGTGGCGCCGGGTGCGCTCGACGCAGCCGCGGTAGGCCTCGACCTCGTCCGCGTCCCAGACGCCGTTGTCGTTAGCGTCCCAGTGCGTCAGCAGGGCGCACTTGCGCTCGATGGCCTCGCGCCGATCCGCCTGCGCCTCGAGCTCGGCCATGACCTGCAGGACCCTGTCGGCCTGGTCGACGTGACCGATGGCGCGGAGGTGGGCGGCCTCCTTCTGGAGCACGTCCAGGGCGTGGGCCTCGCGCCAGCGGCTGGGCAGGAGCCCCGCCTTCTTCAGCAGCCAGGGCGTCAGCACCGAGGTGCCGGGGACCGGCAGGGTCCAGTTCGCCGCCAGGAGCATGCTGGCCGGAACGACCCGGAGAGCGTCCAGCAGCTGGGAGCGCACGGCGTCCCGCTGCGCGGGGGTCAGCTCCTCGCCCGAGCGCAGCTTGTGGGCCAGGATGTCCCA
The DNA here is from genome assembly GCA_937915955.1 of uncultured Pseudomonadota bacterium. Taxonomy (GTDB): domain Bacteria; phylum Myxococcota_A; class UBA796; order UBA796; family CAJQPC01; genus JAAESX01. The sequence goes on along the minus strand of CALGIB010000876.1, from coordinate 718 downwards.
GACCTCCTTGCTCTCGCGCACCTCGCCCACCACGTTCTTCCAGTGGTGGGTGGCCTGCTCGCGCAGCCTCGTGGTGACGCGGCTGAACAGCCCCGGGGGCTGCTCGGTGGCGTGGATGTCCGAGGCCGCCTCGCGCAGGCGGGAGGCGTCGTCGCCCAGGCCGTCGGCGTCGAGCTGATCGGCGAGGCTGTCCAGGGTGGCGGCGGATGCGCTCATCGAACCTGCTCCAGGAGCTCTTCGTAGCGTGACCATACTCCGTCCCAGCCGTAGCGTCGCTCGACGAAGTCGCGGCCCTCTCGGCCCAACCGGGCCAGGCGCTCGGGCTGGTCCATCAGCTCGATCATGGCGGCCCGCATGGCCTCGACCTCGCCTCGGGGGACGGGCAGCCCCAGGCCTCCCGTGGCCTCGCGGATGGCCGGCTGGTCGCTCCAGATGACGGGCTTGCCGCAGGCCATGCCCTCGATGGCGGTGAAGCCGAAGCCCTCCTCCATCAGCGTCGGGTACAGCACGACGTCGGCGTCCTGGTAGTAGGGCGCGATGCTGGGCACGTCGGTCTCGATGGTGACCGGCTGGCCCCAGGCCTGCACCTTGATCTGGTCCAGGAAGACCGGGTCGTCGGCGGCCCCGACGACCGTGAGGTGGGCCCTGCGCTTGTAGCGGCGAGGCAGGCGGGCCACCGCGTCGATGGCCAGGTGCTGACCCTTGCCCGGCAGGACGC
>CALGIB010000875.1 GCA_937915955.1 uncultured Pseudomonadota bacterium | reverse complement strand
AGGCCTCGGGCCGCTCGCCCTCGGGCAGCGACATGCAGTCCCACCAGCTCCAGCGGCAGGTCGGGATCTCGACGACCCTGGCGTACCAGAAGGCCAGCTCGCCCTGCCACGCGCCGTCCTCGAAGACCGCGCAGAGGCGCTCCTGGCCACCGGCGCCGGGCTCGCAGGTGGCCATGTCCGGGTCCTCGGCGAGCTCGCCGGCGAGCTCGATCACCTCGATGTGCTCTCCCTCCGCGTCGGTCCAGCCCTTGACCAGCTGCAGGCGCTCCAGCGGCTCGGCGTCCGCCTCGGCCCAGACCACGAAGCGGGCGGGCTGGCCGTCGGGGAGCTCGCTGCCCATGGGCACGGCGTCGCGGTAGGCCAGCTCCAGCAGCTCGGCCTCGTCCATCGAGCAGGCGTCCAGGGGTAGATCGCCGGCGAACATGCGCAGCTCGATGCGCGGGCCGCTGGTGCCGAAGGTCTCGCGCCTCCGCAGCGCCGCGAAGATGGCCTCGCGGCTGTTCTCCTCGGCCCAGACCCCGGCCAGCCCGCCGGGGCTGTCGATGATGCCGCCGGGGTTTAGCTCGGGGTCGTCCAGGCGCTCCTCGGCCTCGTCCTCGGCGATGCCCAGGTGGCCCGGCCAGGCGGTCTCGTCGACCATGCCCGGCATGGCGTAGTGGGTGTCGGTGGCCGCGATGACGCCCATCCGGAAGGGGTTCTCGCCCAGCTCTGAGTCGATCTCCAGGCCCTCGAGCAGGATGCCCCGCAGGAAGTCCCGCCGGCTCTGGCAGCCCGCGTAAGTGATGCCCCCCGAGCCGCCCTCGTCGCCGCAGTCCTTGGGCTCGTCGTCCAGGGGGCGCACCTTCTCCCAGTCGCAGAGCGGGTCGTCCTGGCCCAGGATGCCCTCCAGCCCGTTGCGGCATTCGCTGTCGCCCTTGTGCTGGTAGACCTCGATCAGCGGCTCGAGCTCGGCGCGCACCCGGGCGCTCTCGGCGTCCGCGTGGAACAGGAACTGGCCGCCGTTGGACAGGTTGCTGTTGTGGGGGATGGCCAGCACCTCGCAGCCCGCGCCCGCCTCGCTGCAGTCCCGCCGCAGCGCGTCCCACAGCCCCTCGGCGCTGGCCTCCTCGAAGTAGGATGTGGGCCGCTCGGGCACCTTCCAGGTCTCGAAGATCACGTTGCGGTGCATGTTGGCGACCAGGGGCGTGCCGCTCCACTCGTAGGCGACGAAGCTGGTGAAGGAGCACTCCTCGCTGCGGTCGTAGGCGGCCTCGGCGGCGTCCTGGATGCGCTGCCAGGTGACCAGGGCCTGAGCCTCGCAGTCGATGGCCTCGCAGATGTCCTCGAAGCGGTCGGGGTCGGTCAGCGACATCTTCACGCCGAAGAGCTGCACGTTCTGGGCGTGCGGCCCCTCGCGGTAGTTCACGCAGGTGTCGACCATGTACGCGGGCGAGTCCGGGTCGGTGCAGGCGGGGATCTCGGCGAGGTACTCGGCGTGGTCCGTGATCGCGGCGAAGTCCAGGGGGCGCGCCAGGCGCAGGCCGTCGACCTCCTCGCCGCGGGCGAAGGCCCAGGCCTCCTCGGGGCCGGCGGTGACCTCGTAGGCCCGCGCGTCGAAGCTCAGGCTGCTGTGCACGTGGGTGTCGCCCCACAGCAGCTGGCGGGTCGGCTCGTGGCGAGCGCAGGGCTCGCGAGCGCGGACCTCGGCGCTGTCGTCGACGGACGCGCAGCGGGTACAGGCGGCGAGGAAGAGCAGCACCCGCGAAGGGTACAGCTACAGCGTCTCGTCGAGGTAGAGCTGAAGGCCCGAGGGCAAGCGGGCCAGCCCCGCCGGTGTGACCCGGCTGCAGGACTCGAGGTGCAGCTCCTCGAGCGACTGGATGGCGGCGATGTGCGCCAGTCCGGCGTCCGTGACCCGCGTGTAGGACAGGTCCAGCCACCGGAGCTGGGTCCGGCTGAGGTGGGCGAGGCCCGCGTCGGTCACGCCGGTGCAGAAGCTCAGTCTCAGCCGCCGGAGCTGCGGGTGCTGGGCCAAGCAGGCCAGGCCAGCGTCGTTGACGGGCGTGTAGCCCAGGTCCAGGTCGCGCAGGGTGTGGATGCGGCTGATCACGACCATCACCCGCTCGTCGACCGCGAAGCTGTTGGACAGGTCCAGGCGCCGAAGGATGGGCAGCTCGGGCAGCCGGTCCAGGATCTCGTCGGGCAGCTCGAAGCGCTGCTTGAGATCCACGGCGTCCGCGAACTGATCCAGAGCGCTCACTGGACGCTCACTTCGACGCCCGCAGGCAGCACGAAGCGGGTGGCCCCGCCTCCGCGGGCGCGCTCGAGCAGCTTGAAGCCGTTGAGGCCCGCCTTGACCAGGTCCTCGCGGGCTCGCTTGAGCAGCACGTTGACGTGCTCGCGGCCCTTGTTCGCCTCTCTCGGCCAGACGCGACTGCAGACGCTGTCGTCGTCGACGAACTCCCCGACCTTGCCACCCGGAGGCGCCACCAGCGTGGCGATCAGCGCGAAGCGCCGCTCGGGCATGTAGACGTTGATCTCCTCCTCGGGGAAGCGCACCAGCAGGCGACCGCCGGTGGGGAGGAAGCGCAGCTCGAGGCCTGTCATGCGCTGGACGCGGTCGGGCACCACGGTGGCCCGCTCGCCGTCCTGCCCCACCAGCGAGAAGCGCAGGACCTGGTCC
>CALGIB010000874.1 GCA_937915955.1 uncultured Pseudomonadota bacterium | reverse complement strand
CGCCCTGGTAGGAGGCGTTTCCGTAGGCGCGGGCCCAGACGTAGGAGCCGCTGACCCACCAGTCGGCCAGGCGCCCGTCCGCGGAGATCTCGACGCTGTCGTACTTCGTGTAGCGGTCGTCCGAGGTACGCAGGCGGTAGATCGGGTCCTGGGTGCCGTTGCGGCCACCGATGACGCGGGTGCCCTCCTCGTTCCAGATCTGGTTGACCTCGTCGTCCTCCCAGAAGCCCCGGGCGCGCTTGGCGACGTAGTTGATGTCCAGCGCCACGTTCTCGCCGAGGGCGCGACGGACGCCGATGTCGAACTCGTCCGCGCTCGGCGGGTCCAGGTCGTCGTGGGCCAGGAAGAGGCTGGACGGGCTGCTGCTGGCCTCGGTCGACCAGTCCCCCGCCTGGGGGTCCCAGTTGTACTGGCTGGAGCCCTGCGAGCGCTGGCGCAGCAGGTCGCTGATGTAGAGGAAGCCGGGGTCGGTGAAGCGGCCGTAGTAGCCGTGGATGCTGGTCTTGCCCTGACCGCTGGGGTCCACCGCCACGCCCATGCGGGGGGACAGGGCCACCGCGCTGAAGATGACGTTGCCGTAGTCGTCGCGCAGCCAGGGCGCGTCGACGCGGACACCGGGGCGCAGGGTCACCCTGGGGACCGGGTGCCAGACGTCCTGAACGAAGGCGCTGACGATGGAGCCCGTCAGGCGCGCGGACAGGTCGTTGTCGTAGCGGATGGTGTAGGCGGGCGTGTAGCCCTCGAGGTTCGCGGGGTCCCCGTCGTGGCTGTAGTAGTCCAGCCCCGCGGCGCTCTCGACGCCGGGGATGGAGGTCTCGGAGATCAGCTGCTCGGCCTGCACGCCGACCTTGAAGCGGTGCTCGCCCAGGAAGGTGGCGAAGTAGCTCAGCGACGAGTTCACGCTCATGCGCTCGCGCTTGCTGTCGTAGGCGTAGGGGTAGGCGCCGTAGGCGAAGCCGTCGGGGTCCGCGGGGAACCAGCCCTCGCCGAAGTCGTCCCTGCAGACGATGCCGTCCCAGGCCTCACACTCGTCCCAGAGCACCGGGTACACGGTGATCCGGCTGGTCTGGTAGTAGACCTGGGTCTTGAGCTGGGCCCGGTCGCTGGGCATCCAGATGTGCCCGACGCTGCCGAGCCAGCCGCCCTGCGCCTGGATGGTCTCGGCCGAGGGCAGGGTGTAGGGGCTCTGCTCGCTGTTGGTGATCTTGGTCGGATCGGTCTGGGCGTGGACCCACAGGCGGTGGTTCGTGGTGGGCTGCCAGGTGACCTTGCCGAAGAGGTAGCCGCTGCGCCAGTCGCGCGCGGGCACCTCGGACATCTCGTCCTCCCAGGGCGTGATGGGGTCATCACCCTCGGGCCGGCCGACCTCCTCGTTGTCGAACTTGACGCTGTCACGGTACAGGTCGCCCTGCGCGGACACGAAGAACCAGACCTTGTCCTTGACGATCGGACCGCCGACGTTCACCGCCAGCTGGCCGTCGAAGAAGTCCGAGTCGGCGTCGGGGTCGTCGAAGGGGGCCGGCGTGTAGATCCGGAAGTGCTGGTTCCGGAAGTAGGTGCTGATCGTGGCCTCGAAGTCGTTTCCGCCGTCCTTGGTGACGACGTTGACGGAGCCACCCAGCGCGCGCCCGTACTCGGCGTCCAGGCCGCCGGTGATGACCTGGATCTCCTTGATCGCGTCGTAGTTCATGTTCGCGGAGAAGGTGTTCGTGATCGGGTCGGTCACGTTCACGCCGTCGACGTAGAACTGGTTCTGGTCGTCGAAGCCGCCGCGCACGTTGGCGTTGCCGCTGCCGACGACGCCGGGCGCCAGCGCGATGATCGACTGGTAGTCGCGCCCTGCGTTGGGCAGGTCCTTCATCTCGGCCGCGCCCAGGGTCAGGCCGGTGCGGACCTGCTCGGTGTCCACCAGCGCGCGCTCGTCGACGATCAGGACCTCCATGCCGGCCTGCGCGACCTGCATCGAGAAGCTGAGCGCCGAGGTGCCGCCGGCCTTGACGCCGATGTCCTCGGTCCGGAGCGTGACCATGCCCGGCATGGTGACCTCGACCACGTAGAGGCCAGGGGGCAGCCCGGCGATGAGGAAGCGTCCGCCGTCGTCCGTGGTCACGCCGCGCGAGCCCATCAAGGAGTTCGAGGTCGCCGTGACGACCGCGCCGGGGACCTCGAGGCCGCCGTCGTCGGTGACCGTGCCTCGGATCTGTCCGGTGAGCTCCGAGGCCATGGCCGGGAGGGAGGCGAGCAGGACTGCGGCCAGGGCGAGGATCTTGAGCAAGGAACGCAAGAATCCGCCGGTGACGGGCTTCGTCATCGGATCTCCACGAATCAGGGCTGTCCCGTTTAAGTCGACGACAAGGGCCGAGCAAGCTGAAGAACGCCGAGGCTGACCCAGGCCCCGCGACGCGGCGCGGGCCGCGATCTCCCGGGCGGGAGCGGGTCGGGCCGAGCCACGAAAGCGCAGGGTCGAGCAACAAAGCGGGGGCCCCGCTGCGTAGACCTCGGCGGTGGTAGAGTGCCACCCCGCTGGAGGGAAGTTGATGCTGCCTGTGGCCACCGCCTACGCCCAGGAGACCGAGGCCTCCGAGCTCTGCGAGGGCGACTGCTGTCCGCCCACGACCTCCGAGCAGATCTTCATCGGCGTGGGCACGCTGGTGGTCGCGGTGGTCTGCTTCCTGCTGCTGCCCCGCATCGTCGAGCGCGCGGCCATCAACAAGGGCCGCAGCCCCCTGTCGGCGCGGCACGCCGGCATCTCGCTGGCCCTGCTGCTCACCGCGCTGGGGCTGCTCGGCATCGTCTACGCGGTGACCGGCTGCCTCGCGACC
>CALGIB010000873.1 GCA_937915955.1 uncultured Pseudomonadota bacterium | reverse complement strand
AGCGAGAAGGTCTCGACCGCGAAGATGGGCAGGGCCAGCGCCGGGATGGGACCCGCGAGGGTCTTGGCGTAGCCGACGACGCCGTGCTCCTTGATGCCTTCGTAGTTGAAGACCAGGAAGACGACCAGCGCCATGGCCAGGTTGTTGGACATGGACACGCTGGGCGGCAGGAAGCCGGGGATGAGCCCCAGCAGGTTGCTGCCCAGGATGTACAGGAAGATGGTGCCGACCAGGGGCAGGTGCTTCACGCACTGCTCGCGGCTGTGGAGGATGGTGCCCATGAAGTTGAGCAGGCCTTCGACCACGAGCTCCATCAGGTTGCGCGGGCCGAGGCCGGCGTCGGGGATGTACTGCTCCGTGCCGCCGCGACCGCGGGCCGCGACCAGGCCGCTGCGGGCCATGAAGGCCAGCGCGGTGATGCCCAGGAAGACCAGCCAGGCGGCCGGGACGGCGTGGAAGCTGGCCTGCTCGGCGGGCTGCACCAGGATCATCTGGAGCATGGGGAAGCCCTCGAGCGCGCTCGACATCGACTCGTGGACGGCGGCCAGAGGCTCGCCGTGCTCCACGCCGGGCAGCCCGAAGAACCAGGAGTAGTGGTACGCGAGGGTTTCTGCTTCGGCAGACATCAGATCTCCTGCTCGGTGGGCAGGGAGGCGAGGTCGACGACGTTGCGGACGCCGATGGCGGAGACGACGCTGAGGACGCCCACCATGACGGGGATCGCCGGCAGGTAGTTCAGGAGGAGCAGGACCAGGGCCAGGCCCACCACGGTCTTGAAGACCAGGCCGACGGCGAAGACCGCCGCGCCCTTGCCCGTGAGCTCGTGCTTGGCGAAGCCGCGGGCGACGACCTGGCTGATCAGCCAGAGGTTGCCCATGGCCAGCAGGCCACCCGCCAGCGCCGAGCCGAGCCAGATCCACCCGCCGTACAGACCCGCTCCTGCGGCCAGCACGAAGAGCGCGATCGCGCTGTCCTTGAGCATGGTCCGGGGGGTGAGCATCGGCTGGGATTCCGCGGCGGCAGGCGGGGGCTCTGAGCCCCTGGGAGAGCGCCTCTCGGCACCCTCCGTTGGAGGGTCGGCCTACTAATGCGAGGCCAGGGGTGCGTCAACGCCTGGGCGGGCCCGGATCTCGGGCCGGATCAGGCCATCACGGCGTCGAGCGCGTCCCCCATCGCCGAGGCGATGCGATCGAGCTCCGCGTTGGTCAACGTGGCGGGCAGGAACGCGGTCTCGAACTGACTGCAGGGCAGGTAGACGCCGCGGTCCAGGCAGGCCCGATGCCAGCGCCCGAAGGCGGCCAGGTCGCACTCCTTGGCCTGCTCGAAGTCCTGGGGGGCGGTGGCCCGGAAGAAGACCGTGAGCATCGAGCCGACGCGCGCCATGGACATGCCGTAGCGCGCTACGTGCGGGGCCAGCCGCTGCTCGAGGCCGGCGCCGATCTCGCCGAGGCGCTCGTAGACGCCGGGCTGACCCAGCAGCTCGAGGGTGGTCTGCCCGGCGGCCACCGCCAGCGGGTTCCCGGACAGGGTCCCGCCCTGGTACACGCTGCCCACCGGGGACAGGTTCTGCATCAGCTCTCGGCTGCCGCCGAAGGCCGCCAGGGGCAGCCCGCCGCCGATGATCTTGCCCATGCAGACGATGTCGGCCCGCACACCGAACAGCTCCTGTGCGCCGCCCCGGGCCAGGCGGAAGCCGGTCATGACCTCGTCGAAGATCAACAGGGCGCCGTGGGCGTCGCAGAGGTCGCGCAGGCCTTGCAGGTAGCCGGGCCGCGGCGGGATGCAGCCCATGTTGCCGGCCACCGGCTCGACGATGACGGCGGCCACCTCGCGCTCGCGCAGGTGCCGCTCGACGGCACCCAGGTCGTTGAAGGGGGCCGTCAGCGTGGCCGTGGCCACGATGCCGGGGCTGCCGGGCCGGGCGAAGGTCGCCACGCCGCTGCCGGCGCTCACGAGCACGTCGTCGTGGGCCCCGTGGTAGCAGCCGTCCAGCTTGATGATGGCCTGCCGTCCGGTCGCGCCGCGCGCCAGCCGGAGGGCGTGCATGGTGGCCTCGGTGCCGCTGGAGACCATGCGCACCTGGTCGACGTTGGGCACGATCGACGTCACCAGCTCCGCGAAGCGCAGCTCGCGCTCGGTGGGCGCGCCGAAGCTGGCGCCCAAGGCCATGGCTGCTTGCACGGCCTCGACCACCGCCGGGTGGGCGTGCCCAAGGATCAGGGGACCCCAGCTGCCGACCAGGTCGATGTAGCTGTTGCCGTCGACGTCGATGAGGTGGTGGCCTTCTCCTCGGGCGATGAAGGGCGGCTCGCCCTCGACGGCCAAGAAGGCCCGCACGGGGCTGTTGACGCCGCCGGGGATGACGCGACGGGACTGCTCGAGGAGCTCGCTGGAGCGGGACATGGGACCTCCGAAGGGGCCCCAGCTAACCAGGCCTCAGTAGCAGTCCGCCCACATGCCGAGGTTCGCGCCGCGCGCGCTGACCTCGGCCGCCTCGATGCGCGCCTCGAAGGTGGTGTTCGGGTCGTAGGGGAAGGCGAAGGCCTGCCCGGCTGCGACCAGGTCCACGTTCACGAACTGGTCGGCCCCGCGATGCAGGAAGGCCAGCGTGCGGTCGTACTGGTCCTCGCACTCCACGTCGAAGGTGAGCCAGACCAGCTCGCCCTCGAGGAGTTGGGTCGTGTAGGTCGAGGCCTCGTCGCCCCAGCAGTCCGCGGGGTCGCTGCCGTGGGCGACCTCGGGCGTGTCGATGCCGATGAAGCGCACCTTCTCGCTCTGCCAGGTCTGGTCGACGTCCTCGACGTAGGCGGTGTCACCGTCGACGACGTCCCGCACCCGCACCAGCCAGGGCTCGCGGCAGGGGCTCGCGGCCGCGTCCAGGGTGCTGGGGTCCAGGTCCCGGAGTCCGTCGCGCTCGCCGGTGTCGGGCTGGCTGTCCTGGGTGTCGGCGGAGCTGTCCGGCTGGGAGGTGCCGACGCAGGCGATCAAGACCAGGGTCATCGCGACTCACGCTCGACGACCCGCTCGCGGCGGCGACCCTGCAGCTCCGGCGAGAGGTCGCTGTGGGAGAGCTCGGCCAGGACGGCCTGGTAGTCGCCGAGCCGCTCGTGGGTGACGCTGGCCCCGAGCTGGGCCAGGGCCAGCGTCTCGCCCATGGCGCCGGTCTTGGTGACGCGCTCGAAGAGGCGCGCGGCGCCGCGCACGTCCCCGACCGAGAGCTTGATGTTGGCCATCGCCAGCCAGGCCTGGTGGGCGCTGTCCGGGTGGGTCTTGGCGCAGGTCTCGTAGGCCTGCCAGGCACGCTGGGGCTGATCCGCCTGCAGTCGGAGCTCGGCCCCTCGCAGGCAGTACTCGGCGGTCCGGGGAGAGGAGGTCTCCGAGGCCTGCTGGTAGGCCAGGGCGCCGCGCTCGGGCCGGGAGAGGTCGCGCGCCAGCACCTCTCCCAGGCGAGCCAGGGCGTCGGGGGTGCGGGGGTCCTGCGGGTGCTCGCGCGTGGCTCGACGGAGGGCCGCCACGGCGAGCTGGGGGTTCTGCGTGGTCGCGGCCAGCTGGCCGGCGCGGAAGAGGGCGTCCGCGCGCTGGGTCGGGGTCACCGCCCAGTCCGCGGCCAGTCCGTAGGTCTCCAGCGCCTCGTCCACGCGCTGCTGCTGGGCCAGCTGATCGGCCCGGGCCAGCGTGCGAGGGCTCCAGGGCCCCAGCCACGCGAGGCCCGCCGCGAGCGGCAGGGACAGCGCCAGTGCGAGCCCTGCGGCCAAGGAGCGCCGCGGGATCAGCGAGGAGATTTCAGTGTGCACCGAGCGGAGTCTATTCCTCCCCGCCCTCGGGCGCCTCTGCAAGGTCGACGACCTCGTCCTCGGGATCGACGTCGTCGACCTCGTCCTCGTCGACCCGGGCGACGCTCACGATGCGCTCGGCGTCCTCGACCCGCATGACCTTCACGCCCGAGGCGCTGCGGCCGTAGACCGGGATGTTCTCGGTCGGGATCTTGATCACGCGGCCGGTGTCCGTGATCAGCATCAGCCGGTCCTCGGGCTCGACCTGCAGCGAGCCGACCACGGGGCCGGTCTTGTCCGTCACGTTCAGGTTCCGGATGCCCTGGCCCGAGCGGCCCTGCAGGCGGTACTCGCCCAGCTCGGTCCGCTTGCCGTAGCCGTTCTCGCTGATGCTGAGGATGGGCAGGTCAGGCTTGAGCGCGATCATCGAGGCGATCTCGTCGTTGTCCTTGAGGCGGATGCCCCAGACGCCGCGAGCCACGCGCCCCATCGGGCGGATGTCGGTGCCGGGGAAGCGGATGCACTGCCCCTGGCGGGTGGCCACGAAGATCTCTTCGCTGGGCTTGCAGCGCACGACCGTGAACAGGTCGTCGCCCTCGCCGCAGTCGTAGGCGCGCAGGCCGCTGCGACGCATGTTCTTGAAGTCGCTGAGCGGGGTGCGCTTGACCAGCCCCTTGCGGCTGCAGAACAGCAGGTCGATGTCCTCGGTGTAGTCGTCCATGGTCAGGACGGCGGCGATCTCGTCGCCGGGATCCAGCTCGACCAGGTTGACGATGGGCCGGCCGCGGCTGCTGCGACCGCCCTCGGGCACCTCGTGCACGGGCACCGCGTAGGAGTGTCCCGCGCGGGTGAAGATCAGCAGGTTGGCGTGGGTGTTCGCGATGAAGATCTCGCGGACCTCGTCCTCGTCCTTGGTGCTGATGCCCTTGCTGCCGAAGCCGCCGCGGCGCTGCTCGCGGTAGAGCTCGAGCGAGCTGCGCTTGACGTAGCCGGCGACCGTCAGGGTGATGGCTTGGTCCTCGGCGGCGATCAGGTCGTAGATGTCGATCTCGGAGTCGCTCTCGACGATGTTCGTGCGGCGCTCGTCCACGAAGCGGGAGCGCACCTCGAGCAGCTCGTCCCGGACCACGCCCATCAGCTTGCTGTCGCTGGCCAACAGGCTCTCCAGGTACTCGATGGTCTGCAGCAGCTCGGTGTACTCGGCCTCGATCTTGTCGCGCTCGAGGCCGGTGAGGCGGCGGAGCTGCATGTCCAGGATGTGGCGGGCCTGGATGTCGGACAGCGTGAACTGCTCCATCAGCCCGACGCGCGCGTCCTCGGTCGTCTGGCTTCCACGGATCAGCGCGATGATCGCGTCGATGTGGTCCAGGGCGATGCGGAAGCCCTCGAGGATGTGGGCGCGCTCGTTGGCCTTGCGCAGCAGGTAGCGGGTGCGGCGGGTGACCACGTCGCGACGGTGCGCGATGTAGTGCAGCAGCATCTCGCGCAGGGTCAGGACCCGCGGCTGCCCGTTGACGATGGACAGCAGGATGACGCCGAAGGTGTTCTGCAGGTCGGTGTGCTTGAACAGCTTGTTCAGCACGATGTCCTGGTAGGCGTCGCGCTTGATCTCGACGACGATGCGGCGGCCCTTGCGGTCGGACTCGTCGCGGATGGCCGAGATGCCGTCGATGCGCTTCTCGCGCACGAGCTTGGCGATCTGCTCCATGACGCGGTTGGCGCCGACCTGGAAGGGCAGCTCGTCCACGATGATGGCCGCCCGGTCGCCGCGCAGGGTCTCGAAGTGGGTCTTGGCCCGGATGACCACGCGGCCCCGGCCGGTGGTGTAGGCGTCGCGGATGCCCTGCTGGCCGTAGATGGTCGCGCCGGTCGGGAAGTCCGGCCCGGGCACGAACTCCATCAGGTCCTCGTTGGTGAGGCTGGCGTCGGCGATCAGCGCGACGGTGGCGTCCACGATCTCGGACAGGTTGTGCGGCGGGATCTTGGTCGCCATGCCGACGGCGATGCCCTCGGAGCCGTTGACGAGCAGGTTGGGGTAGCCGGCGGGCAGGACCTCGGGCTCGACGTCGCCGCCGTCGAAGTTGGGCTGGAAGTCGACCGTGTCCTTGTCGATGTCGCGCAGCAGGTCCTCGGCCAGCTTGCGCATGCGGCACTCGGTGTACCGGTAGGCCGCGGCCGAGTCGCCGTCGGGGGAGCCGAAGTTGCCCTGCCCGTCGACCAGCGGGTAGCGCATGTTCCAGGGCTGGGCCATGCGGACCAGGGCGTCGTAGACGGCGCTGTCGCCGTGGGGGTGCAGGCGCTTGAGCACCTCGCCGACCACGCCGGCGCACTTGCTGTACTTGCGGCTCGCGACCAGCCCCTCGCCGTGCATCGCGTACAGGATGCGCCTGTGGACCGGCTTCAGGCCGTCGCGTACATCGGGCAGCGCGCGCCCGATGATGACGGACATGGAGTAGTCCAGGTAGGACGTGCGCATCTCGTCCTCGATCGAGATCGGGAGGAGGTGGCGGGCGATGTCTTCGGTGGACATAGGGGGTCGGATCCCGAGGAAATGGACCCCGCTCCGTAACCCGTTCGACGCCCTCGGTCAGCCGCCATCCGGCGGCCCGAAGGCGCCCTTCGTGAAGCGGGGTTCCGCGACCTTCAGGTCCCTCTCGATCCGGGACACGCAGTAGCGTCGGAAGACCCGATTGCCCTCGTCGCAGGCCTCTCCGCCGGCCGCCTCGCCTGTGTAGCAGGCCAGGGACTGGTGTCCCTCGGGCGAGCTCGGGTCCTGCCTCCAGGCAGCCCAGGGGCTGAAGTGGTTCGGCACCCAGTTCTGGACCAGCCCGAGGGGGACCAGCAGCGCCAGGACCCACCAGCCCAGGCCGGTCCAGCTCGGCCAGACCCGTCGCGGCCAGGCCGGGGGCCAGGAGCGCTGAGGGCGTGGGCGGGCCTCGTTGGTTCGAGCCGGGACGTCCCCCAGGGCCAGGGCGGCGTAGGCCACCCCGAGCAGCAGCGCGAGCGCCAGCTGGGCCTGACCGACCATGCGCTCCTGGGAGTAGTGCAGCTCGACGGTGCGCTTGAGCGCGAAGAGGAAGGGGAAGGCGCTGCAGGCCAGCCCGAGCAGGAGCTGGGGGCGCCGCCACAGCGAGAGGACCGCCAGGACCAGCGCCGCCACGGCGACGGGCAGCCAGGGGTCGACCAGGCGCGAGGCCTGGTGCCGGCCGTACTCGAGGGCCTGCGCGCGCTCCTGGGGGGTCGCCGCCCTGGACTCGGCCCAGAGGTAGAGCAGCGTGTCTGGGAGATCGGAGACCGGGCTGCGTCCGTACACGAAGCCGGGGACCGGGGGCAGCCCCTCGAAGGTCACCTGGATGTCGAGGTCGCGGTAGCGCTGCTCGATGTCGGACTGGTCCTCGATGCTCACGGTCCGCGCCGGATAGGCCGAGGGGGCCAGGAACCAGCTGGCCTGGATGGGCAGCGCGAACAGCAGCGCCCCCAGGCCGATGCGCCGCCAGGGCGGCCGTCGCCAGCTCTCCCAGGGCAGCTCCAGGCAGGCCAGCGCGCCCAGGGGGGCCAGCGCCAGCGCCCAGAGCAGCCCGCGGCCGTCGATCAGCAGCACCAGGCCGATGCCCGCGCCGGCCAGCAGCCGCAGGACGGGGTGCCGATGTCGCAGGGCCAGGCAGCTCAGCCCCGAGGCCAGGACCAGGGCGGCGGTGACCTCGGGGTAG
>CALGIB010000872.1 GCA_937915955.1 uncultured Pseudomonadota bacterium | reverse complement strand
GCAAGCCGAGGCGGTGGTCCTGCTGCGCGCCGAGCGCGGGCGCCTGAACTCCGTCGAGGAGCTCCGCATCGTCCCGACGCTCAACGAGGAGACGCTGGACGCCCTGCGGAACCACACCACCGTCGACGTGCCCATGCCGGCCAAGGCACGCAAGGTCTACAAGAGCGTGGAGGAGGTGCTGGCCGAGTTCGACTCCGAGCCCGACATCCAGGCCGTGCAGTCCATGGCCATGGACTACACCCACACCAACCGCGCCCAGGTCGAGCGCTGGCTGCTGGCCAGCAAGCGCGCCGCGGCCCTGCCCGAGTTCAAGGTCCGGTACTACTACCAGGACCAGTTCGATCAGGACTTCGACTACCTGGACAACGGCGCCTCCTTCGATCTGCAGGACGGCGGCACGACGCAGAAGTGGAACGCCCAGGTCGAGGCCAAGTGGCGCCTGGACGATCTAGTGATGAACAGCGAGCGCATTCGCGTGATCTCCGAGAGCCAGGACGTCGTCAAGCTCCGCGACAAGGTGCTGGGCGAGGTCACTCGGCTCTACTTCGATCGGCGCCGGCTGCAGGTCGAGACCCTGCTGAACCCGCCCACGGACCTCAACACGCAGGTGGACGTGCAGCTGCGCCTGATGGAGCTGACGGCCGAGCTCGACGCCTACACGGGCGGCGCCTTCTCGGACACCGTGACCCGCGCGCGCTGAGCGGCGGTTTCACTCGCTTGATACGAGCCAGCTGGGCCCGTGCTCGCTACCTGCACCGGCAGGAGAAAGCATGGCCCACGAGCTCGTCCTCATCCTCGACTTCGGCTCGCAGTACACCCAGCTCATCGCGCGCCGCATTCGGGAGCAGGGCGTCTACTGTGAGATCCGTCCTTGCACCGACCGCCCCCCGGCCGAGGTGCCGGCCAGGCTGAAGGGGTTGATCCTCAGCGGCGGGCCGGACTCCGTGCTCAGCCCGGAGGCGCCGACCTTCGATCCGGCCTGGCTCGATGTGCCCGTGCCCATCCTCGGCATCTGCTACGGCATGCAGCTGATGACCCAGCTGGGGGGTGGGGTGGTCGCTGCGGGCACGCACCGGGAGTACGGCAAGGCCACGCTGACCCTGACGCCCGAGGCGAGCACGCTGTTCGCCGGGGTGAAGACCAGCACCCAGGCCTGGATGAGCCACGGCGACCACGTGGACGCCGCGCCGGCCGGCTTCCTGGTCTCGGCCAGCTCCTCGGGCTGCCCCATCGCGGCGATGGAGAACGAAACGCTGCGCCGCTATGGCCTGCAGTTCCACCCCGAGGTCGTGCACACGCTCGCCGGCGTGAAGGTCATCGAGAACTTCCTGTTTCCCATCTGCGGCTGCAGCGCGGACTGGACCATGGGCTCCTTCATCGAGGAGCAGCTCCAGCGCATCCGAACCCAGGTAGGCAGTGACCGCGTGATCTGCGGGCTGTCCGGCGGGGTGGACAGCTCAGTAGTCGCCGCGCTGCTGCACGAGGCCATCGGGGATCAGCTGACCTGCATATTCGTGGACCACGGCCTGCTGCGCAAGCACGAGCGCGAGAGCGTGCGGGACGAGTTCGGCGAGTACGACCTGCGTGTGGCCGTCGTCGACGACCTGTTCCTCGAGAAGCTCGCGGGGGTGACGGACCCCGAGCGCAAGCGCAAGATCATCGGCGAGACCTTCATCCGTGTCTTCGAGGCCGAGGCCAAGAAGGTCGGCGGGGCGCGCTGGCTGGCCCAGGGCACGCTCTACCCGGACGTCATCGAGTCGGTGTCCTTCAAGGGCCCCTCGGCCACCATCAAGTCCCACCACAACGTCG
>CALGIB010000871.1 GCA_937915955.1 uncultured Pseudomonadota bacterium | reverse complement strand
GTACGCGCGCGGAGTCGATCCCGGGGCGGGCCTCGCCAGCCTCGGCGAGGCGCTGAGCCCGCGCCTGGTGCAGGCCCGACACCAGACCCTGGCGAGCTACCGGGTCATCGACACCCACGGCGTGGTCCGAGCGAGCTCGGGCTCGCAGCTGGGCGAGGACCTGTCCGAGCTCCCCGAGGTGAGCGAAGCGCTCGCGGGGGCCCCTACGACCATCCAGCGCCCCAAGTCGGATCCCGCCACGGACCAGCCTCTGTCCAGCCCCGCGCGCCGGGCCAAGGTGCGCATCTTCCAGACCGTGCCCGTCTACGAGGTCGACTCCGAGGAGTTGCTGGCGGTGGTCCTCCTGAGCCGCACCCCCCGCGAGGAGATCCAGGCGCTCTACCAGATGTCCCCTCGGCTCAGCGTGGGCGCGCTGGTGGCCCTGATCCTGACGCTGGCCATGAGCTGGCGCTGGGCCACCCTCGGCACCCGCTCCCTCCAGCGCCTGGCCCAGGCCGCCCGCGACGCGGCCCTGCAGCACGAGGGGGCCGCCGAGGCCATCGAGGACGTGCACGCCTCCCACATCGCCGAGGTCGCCGACGTCGCCCGGTCCTACGCCGCGACCACCCGACAGCTCCAGGACAGGCTGGGCTACATCGCCGAGTTCGCCGGCAGCGTCAGCCACGAGTTCAAGACGCCGATCGCGACGCTGAAGGGCACGCTCGAGCTGCTCGAGGACGAGGAGATGCCGCCGGCCCAGCGGGCGCGCTTCATGGCCAACGCCAACGAGGAGCTCGCACGGCTCGAGCGCCTGGTGACCGGCCTGCTGCGCCTGGCTCGCGCCGAGGAGGCCCATGCGCGCGAGCCCCTGGCCCTGAAGGACCTGCTGCTCCGGGCCCGGGGCCGCTACGAGGCCCTCAGGGTGGTCGGCTCACCCGGGACAGTGTCGGGCAACAGGGACCAGCTCGAGAGCGTCGTGAACAACCTCGTCGAGAACGCCCTGAGCTACGCCAGCGGCCCGGTGGAGCTGCGAGGCTTCTCCCGCGGCCACTGGACCGGCTTCGAGGTGACCGACGACGGGCCGGGCATCTCGTCCGCCAACCAGAAGCGCATCTTCGATCGCTTCTTCACCACCCGGCGGAGGACGGGAGGCACCGGCCTCGGGCTGGCGTTGGTCAAGACCATCGTGCACGCCCACGGCGGACTCGTCCGCGTGGACAGCCGCCCGGGACGCACCGTGTTCACCGTGGAGCTGCCCCTCCAGGAGCAGCCCCCGGCGACCTGATCAGCCCTCGGGCTTGGCGTTGTCGCGGTCGTCGCAGGACTCGCCGGCGGCGAAGGTGACCGAGTTCTCGAAGTGCTCGTTCAGGCCGTTCTTCACGGTGTTGGCGTAGAAGTCGTCGCCGATGCCAGCCAGGGTCACGCTGGACCACATGCTGTAGAAGCGCAGGACCTTTCCGTCCGCCTCGGGCAGCCAGACGATCAGGCTGTAGCGCTGATCCCAGGTGCCGTCGCCGTCGTAGGCGTCCTCCTGCTCGGGCAGCCACTCGCGCGCGACCACGGCCATGCGCCCATCGTCCAGCTCGATCCAGCGGAAGTCCCGCTGGATGTCGAGGAAGACGTTGGCGAGGCTGTCGATGTGGATCTCCTGCTCGCTGCGCAGGACATCGCAGCTGCCGTCCGCGAAGCAGTCGGCGTCCCCGTCGGTCCAGCTCTGCTGGTGCCAGGTCGTGGTGCCCGAGGCGATGCAGACCTGGTTCTCGTCCAGCAGCAGCTCGAGCTGGGTGTCCATGTCCTCCTTGGCCCGCACGTACACGGCGACCGGGACCTGCATGGTCTCGTCGGCCGTGGCGGGGGCCACAGCGCCGCCGAGGCGGTCAGAGGTCAGGTCCGGCGGGGTGACCGCGCGGTCGTCGACGTCGTCATCGGGGGACAGGGGCTGGTCGACCAGCCACTCCTCGAGCCTGAGCAGGCCGGCGGGCAGCGCACCCTCGCCGTCCACGCCCTCGCCCTCGAAGTTCTCGTACAGGTACAGGGTCAGCTCGCCGAGCTCGGCGGGCGCCTCGACGGGGGGCGTGCAGCCCAGGGTCAGCGCGAAGAGCGTCATGGATCCTCCAATTTGAGGCAGACCGATAGCCCGGATGCCGGGTCCCAGGCAACGCCGGCGCGCGGTCCAAGGAACGAAAAAAGGCCGCCTGGTTACCCAGACGACCTTCTTGAGATGCGGGGGCCAGATTTGAACTGACGACCTTCGGGTTATGAGCCCGACGAGCTACCGGACTGCTCCACCCCGCATCAACGAAGCCCCCACCAGTTAACAACAGCGGTCATCGGGTCAAGGCGATTTCTTGTGCCCGCGGCGCTGCTTGGGCTTGGGCCGGGCGTGACCCTTCTTGTACATCG
>CALGIB010000870.1 GCA_937915955.1 uncultured Pseudomonadota bacterium | reverse complement strand
CTGCAGGAGGATCACGAGGATGAGGATCACGCACAGGATGAGGTGCAGGATCGTGACGAAGATGAGCATGAAGGGTCTCTCAGAGCCGCGGGAATGTGCTCCCCGACGGGCTCGCTGTCAAGCGCTGGCCGCCTGGATGATGCCGACGAAGGACTCGGCCTTCAGCGCAGCGCCGCCGACGAGTGCACCGTCGATGTCGGGCTGGGAGAGCAGCTCGGCGGCGTTGCTCGGATTGACCGAGCCGCCGTACTGGATGCGGACTTGCTTGCCGACGTAGGCGGGGAAGCGCTCGTTGAGCCAGGAGCGCACGAAGGCGTGCGCGTCCTGGGCCTGCTGCGGGCTGGCGGTCCGCCCGGTGCCGATGGCCCAGACCGGCTCGTAGGCCAGGGTGGTCGTCGCGACCTGGTCGGCCTCGAGGCCAGCGAGCCCGGTCTCGAGCTGCTGGGCCAGGACGTCCTCGACCCGCTCGGCCTCCCTCTGGGCCAGCGTCTCGCCGATGCAGAGGATGGGCAGCAGCCCTGACCGGAAGGCGGCGTGCACCTTCCGGTTGATGCGCTCGTCGGACTCACCGAAGATGTGGCGACGCTCAGAGTGCCCGCAGAGCGCGTAGGTGCAGCCGGCCTGACGCAGCATCTCGCCCGGGACCTCGCCAGTGAAGGCGCCTGAGAGCTCCTCATGCAGGTTCTGGGCGGCGACGTGGATGCCCGTGTGCTGAAGGCGCTGCGCCACGGCGGGGATCGAGATGAACGGGGGAGCCACGGCGACGTCGACGGCCGTCAGGTCGGACAGGGCGGTCTTCAGCGCCCGAGCCAGGGCGTCGGCCTCGGCCGGCCCCTTGTGCATCTTCCAGTTGCCAGCGATGAAGGGACGTCGGCCCATGTTCAGGCTCCTCTTCTGGCCAGGGCGACCAGGCCGGGCAGTTCCTTGCCCTCGATGTACTGCAGTGACGCGCCACCGCCGGTGCTGATGTGCGAGATCCGGTCGGCCAGCTCAAAGTGGTGGATGGCCGCGGCGCTGTCGCCGCCGCCAACGACCGTGTAGGCCGAGGCCGCCGCGACCGCCTCGGCGACGCCGCGGGTCCCGCCGGAGAAGGGCTCCTTCTCGAACATGCCCATCGGGCCGTTCCAGAAGATGGTCGAGGCCCGGGCGATGACCGCGGCGTAGGCCGACACCGTCTCGGGGCCGATGTCGAAGCCCTTCAGGCCCTCGCCGATGGAGTCGCTCACCACGGGCTCGGCGTCCGGGGCCGCCGCGACCACGTGGTCCACCGGAAGGAAGACCTTCACGCCGCGCTCGGCGCAGCGATCCATGAGCCGGCGAGCGAGTCGGAGCTTGTTCTCCTCGACCAGGCTGTCGCCGATCTCGACGCCCTTGGCAGCCAGGAAGGTGTAGGCCATCGCACCGCCGATGATCAGCGCGTCGACCCGGTGCATCAGCGACTCGATCACGTCGATCTTGTCGGACACCTTCGCGCCGCCGAGGATGCCGACGTAGGGGCGATCGGGACTGGTGACGAGCTTGCTGAGAGCTTCGAGCTCCCGCTGTACCAGCAGGCCGACGCCAGCCTGCTTGAAGTGCTCGACCACCCCGGTGACTGACGCGTGGGAGCGGTGCAGTGCGCCGAACGCGTCGTTGACGTAGACGTCGCCCAGGCGTGCGAGCCGCCCGGCGAAGTCCGGGTCGTTGGCCTTCTCGCCGGGGTGGAACCGCAGGTTCTCCAGCACCAGGACGCCCCCCTGCGGGACCTCCTTGGTCAGATACTCGACGTCGTCTCCGACGGTGTCGTGGGCGAACATCACCTCGCTCTCGAGGCGCTCGGCCAGGACCGAGGCCACGGGCTCTAGAGACAGCTCGCGCATCTTCTGGCCCTTGGGGCGCCCCAGGTGGCTGCAGATGACGACACGGGCGCCCCGTTCCTGGAGGTGCCGGATGGTGGGCAGCGCCGCGTCGATGCGCGTCGCGTCCGCGACTCGCCGACCGCTGAGCGGTGTGTTCAGGTCCAGGCGAAGCAGGACCCGAGCGCCCTCGACCGGGAGCGTCTCCAGCGCGCGCGGGCTCATGCGGACAGCCGCTTGGCCAGATCGATCATGCGGTTGCTGAAGCCCCACTCGTTGTCGTACCAGGTCAGGACCTTCACCGAGTTGCCGCCCATCACGTCGGTCAGGCCAAGGTCGACCACCGAGCTGTGGGGGTTGCCGATCAAGTCGCTGCTGACCAGCGGGGCGTCCACCGCGTCCAACACTCCGGCGAGGGGGCCGGCCGCTGCGGCTCGGAAGGCGTCGTTGACCTGCTCCACCGTCACGTCCTGCTCGAGGGTCATGACCATGTCGACGAGGGACACGTTCGGCGTCGGGACCCGGATCGCCATGCCGTTGAGCTTGCCGGCCAGCTCGGGCAGAACGAGCCCGACGGCCTTGGCGGCGCCGGTGGTCGTCGGCACGATGTTCTGAGCGGCGGCGCGCGCCCGACGGAAGTCCTTGTGAGGGGCGTCCAGGAGGCGCTGGTCCATCGTGTAGGCGTGGACCGTCGTGACCAGGCCGTGCCGGATGCCGAAGCTTTGGTGCAGGACCATGGCGGCGGGCGCGAGGCAGTTCGTGGTGCAGCTGGCGTTGCTGACGATGATGTGCTTGTCGGGGTCCAGGGTGTGGTCGTTGACGCCGACGACGATGGTGGCGTCCACGCCCTTGCCGGGGGCGCTGATGATGACCTTCCGGGCGCCTCCGATCAGGTGCTTCGCGGCGGCCTCGCGCGTGCTGAAGACGCCCGTACATTCGAGCACGACGTCCACGCCCTGCCAGGGCAGCTTCGCGGGGTCTCGCTCGGCGCTGGTGCTGATGCGTGTGCCGTCGATCTCGATGCCGCCGTCGACCGCCTTCACGTCGTGGTCGAAGGGGCCATGGACCGTGTCGTGGGCGAGCAGGTGAGCCAGCATGTCGTCGCTGGTCAGATCGTTGATGTGGACGAACTCGATCTGCGGGTCGTTCCAGGCGGAACGGAGGACGTTGCGACCGATGCGGCCAAAGCCGTTGATGCCGACCTTGATGGTCATGTCGAGACTCCAGAAAGCGGGTTTGGAGGGGCCTCCGGCTAACCGATCACGGCCGCTGCTGTCTGCATCGATCGAGTGGCGTTAGGTCCTGCGTATGGCGATCCTGGTCAGCGGTGTGGAGTGGCCCGGCGAGGGCGAAGCGGCGGAGCCTGTCCTGGCTTCGGTCCTTGAGCTGCCCGAGGCGGCCATCCTCCACGCGAAGCTGATTCGGCGCTCGCTGGATGCCCGGCAGCGCCGGAAGCGGTGGGTCGCCAACTACAAGGTCGAGCTCGCGGACGAAGCCGCCGTGCTGGGTCGTCGGGGCGTCCGGCTCTGGACCGAGCGTGACGAGGAGCGCTACGGCTTCGTGGACCGACGGGACATTCGCCGCCAGGCCTGGCCCGCCGATGTGCGGCCCGTCGTAGTCGGCGCGGGGCCGGCTGGGCTGTTCGCTGCCCTGCGACTGGCCGAGGCCGGTGCCCCGGTGTTGCTGCTGGACCGGGGCTCTGAGGTCGACCAGCGGGTCAAGCAGGTGAACAGCTTCTGGCGAGGCGGCGAGCTGGATCCCGAGAGCAACGTCGTCTATGGCGAGGGCGGGGCGGGCACCTTCAGCGACGGCAAGATCTACACCCGTCGTCGGGATGGCGATCTGGGCTACGTCTTTGCCCGCCTGGTCGAGCTCGGCGCGGACCCTGCCATCCAGAGCGAGGCCTGGGCCCACCTGGGAACCGACCGGGTGCGCGAGATCCTGCCCCGCTTCCGGGAGCACCTGCGCGGGCTCGGCGCCGAGGTGCGCTTCGGGGTGCGAGTGGACGACTTCCTGGTCGAGGACGGTCGCTGCGTAGGCGTCGTGCTCGGTGACGGTGAGGTCCTGAGGCGCGGCCCCGTCGTCGTCGCCACCGGTCACAGCGCTCGGGACACCTACGAGGCCCTGGTCCGCGCCGGGGCAGAGGCCATCGCTCGCCCCATCGCCATCGGAGCCCGCATCGAGCACCCTCAGGCCCTCATCGATCAGGGGCGATACGGCCGGGAGCGAGGGGACCTGCCACCGGCCAGCTACCGGCTCACGCACAGCCCCGAGAGGGGGCGCTCGGCCCACACCTTCTGCATGTGTCCGGGCGGCATGGTCGTCGCCGCGACGAACCACCTCGAGAGGGTGGTCGTGAACGGTATGAGCTTCGCGGCACGCCGGGCCTTCTGGGCCAACTCCGCGATCATCGTCGAGGTCCAGCCCGCCGAGTACCCGGGGCAGGACCCGTTGGCTGGGCTGCGCTTCCAGGACGCCATCGAGCAGCGCGCCTTTCGCCTCGCGGGCGGCGACTACTCGGCGCCCGCCCAGCGCGTCGAGGACTTCCTGGCCGGCCGCACCAGCAGGGAGCTGCCACGGACCAGCTACCCCCATGGCGTCAGCTCCGTGGATTTGCGTGAGATCCTCCCCGAGGGCATCGCCGGCGGGCTGCGCAAGGCGCTCCACCAGTTCGATCGCGACATCCCCGGCTTCGCGGGACCGGATGGCGTGCTGATCGCACCTGAGACGCGGACCACGGCGCCGCTGCGCTTCTCGCGGGACCGCGCGCTCCACAGCAGCACGGTCGGCGACCTGCTCCCGGCTGGGGAGGGGGCGGGCTACGCCGGAGGCATCATCTCGGCGGCCCTGGACGGTGTCCGGACGGCTGAGTCGTTGGTCGAGCGCTTCGCTCCGCGCGCCACGGTGGGGGTCCGCGGCGGCTGATCAGCGGAGCTTCACCTTGACGGTGCTCGTGTCCACGATGGTCACGACGAGGCGCAGGTCCTGGGGGGCCTCTCGGCCCGCACAGCTGGTCTTGCTGATGGTCCAGAGCATGGCGGCGGTGTCCTTGGCCGTGGCCGGATCCATGGTCCAGGTGCCCGCCTCCTGGCAGGCCATGGACTCGTCCGAGACGGAGACCTCGCCCTGCGCGAGCCAGGTGCCGTCGGGCTGGAAGGTCACGCTGCTGTAGACCAGCTTCGCGCCGCCAGCGGCGTCGACGGGCTTGAAGTGCTGGATGTCGAGCTCGAAGAGCTTGTCGCCGAAGGCCTGGGAGAGCTTGTCGTCGGGGACCACGGTGCTGACGGGGGCGGCCTCGGCGGGCGCGGCGGTCTCGGTCTCGGGCTTGTCGCCGCAGGCAAGGGCGAGGGCAAAGGCGAGGGTCATGGTGTCCTCCGTTTCATCGGTGCGCTGGCGTATCCCGCTGGGGTGTCCGTCGGGGAACGCTGTGC
>CALGIB010000869.1 GCA_937915955.1 uncultured Pseudomonadota bacterium | reverse complement strand
CTGGCCAACCCGAACGCGATGCTGACCGAGGTTCACCGACAGGCCTGGGACTCCAACGTGATCCGACTGGCGACCTGGATCCGAACCGAGATGCAGATCCCGACAGGGGAGGACTACAAGCGGTTCGGCGTGCCCTACTTCTGCGCGCCGCTGCCAGCGATCTGCGAGGCCGTCGCCCGCCGCAACGGGGACGACAGCGCGGTGATCGTCTGGACCAACCTCGCTCGGAGGATGGTCAACCGCGGCGTGCGCTTCTACCTGGACCTGCCGCCCCGAGAAGCTGGCCCGGCGCGGGGCGAGCTTCTGCTGATCCGTCGGAACTGCCGCGAGATGGGGCTGTTCAACGGCAGCACGGCGCGCGTCCGCAGGTGCCGGCGTCACGACGACGACGAGCTCTCGTCCAGCTACTACCTGGTCGATTTCGAGGACATCGACGGCACCGCGTGGCTCCCGGAGAAGTCCTGGGTCGAGGACGTCAAGCTCTCCTACGACGAGAACGAGGCGATCATCGCCAACCTGGTGGACACGCGGAACATCGCCGCGATGCGGCGACTCATCGAGGCAGCCCCCGGCTACGCCGGCACCTGCCACGCCTACCAGGGATCCCAGTTCAACCGCGTGTTCGTGGTGGACGAAGGCGTGACCGACATCCACTGGATCTACACCGCGGTCACCCGCGCCGAAGAGACACTGGTGGTGGGCGCGGTCCGAGACTGGTCGAAGATTAAGAAGAGCGAAAAGGCGAAGGCCCTGGCGAAAGTAGAGGGGCCTGTCAGATCTTGACAGGAGCCGTTGTAGGCTCCAGAAGGAGTGAACATGGACGAGTACGATGACGATGATGTGGTCGGGTTCGGGAGCAGCATGAAGGCCGGTCCCAGGCAGCTTCCACCGCCGATACCGGACACCGAGGACGACGAGAGCGTGCTCAAGCACATGCTCGGCAAGCACGCCATCGAAGTCGTGGGTCATTTGACGCCCCGGATCGAGAAGGATCCTGTCCGGGTCCTGGGCGTGCTCGAGAGCTACGCAGCCTCGACGCGCACCCTGATGGCCGATCTGGATCACGGTCCGTCGCCGCGCAAGCAGCGCGGGATGGGCGGGTACGGGATCGGGAACAACAACCTCGGCCCGCCGGAGCTCTCCGGGTTCCTCGACGGCCTGACCAGCATGGTGCAGGACCAGACCAGCGCGCAGAAGGCCGGCAAGACCGAGGGTGCGATCCGCTCGCTGTCGGACGCGATGCGCGCCCTGCCGGAGGACGAGTCCGGCCTGCGGGACCGCCTGCGGGCGCAGATCGACAGGAAGCTGGCCCAGCTCGAAGCTGAGGCCGGCGAAGCCGACCTGCTTGGCCCGCCCATCGAGCCCGCCACCGAGCCCACGATCCTCATCGACCAGGGCGTGCTGCCCGACACCGGAGTCGCGTCATGACCCACCCCCTGATCATCGCCCCCCGCTTCTGGTTCGTCCCCGCCTGGTGCGGCGACTTCCGTCTGGTCAAGCAGGACGAGTCCTCCTGTCGGCTCACGGTCGTCGATCCGACCGGTACCGAGTTGGTGGTGCTCAACAACCTGCTCAGTGCCGCCACCGAGAACGGGTGGGTGAAGGG